>JAMOPG010000034.1 GCA_027064715.1 Desulfobacterales bacterium | reverse complement strand
TTAGAAGTTTTAAAGGACATTTTTGGTGGGGAAATTGTTGAGTGTACTATAAAAGATCCCCTCTTTAGAGACATAGAATCAGAAATTTGTTTTGTAAAAAAGGATAGATTGGCAGCAATTGAAATGGCCAAGGCAAGTGGTATAGCCCTGTTAAAGGACAGTGAAAAAGATCCCTCAAAGACTACAAGTTATGGGACAGGTCAGTTGATAGAAAAGGCCCTGGATCTGGGAGCAAAAAAAATAATTGTTGGTATTGGGGGTAGTGCAACAAATGATGGTGGAATAGGTATGGCAGCTGCCCTTGGAGTCAAGTTTTTAGATAAAGAAAAAAAAGAAATATTTCCCTGCGGCGGCAATCTCATAAAAATTAATGAAATTGATCTTACCAACCTAGATCCTAGAGTTAGAGATGTTGAAATTGTGGTGGTATGCGATGTGGAAAATCCCCTTATTGGAGAAAATGGCGCTACCAGGGTATATGGCCCTCAAAAGGGTGCTACTGAGGAGATGATTGAATTGTTGGAAAAAGGTCTGGTGAATCTTGCCTCTATTATTAAGACAAAACTTGGTATTGACGTCACTGAAATACCAGGGGGTGGTGCTGCTGGTGGGATAGGGGCAGGATTTTATGCTTTTCTCGGTGCTAGTTTAAAAAAAGGAATTGAAGTAATGAAGGAATTAACTGGGCTAGAGGAAAAAATAAAAGGAACTGATCTTGTAATTACAGGTGAAGGAAAGTTGGACAATCAGGTCTTTTATGGAAAAGGCCCATATGGAGTTGCTGAGACTGCAAAAAAATATGGTGTGCCTTGCATTGCAATAGCTGGCGCAATAGATAAGGAGCTTGATTTTGAGAAATTGGAACAAGTTGGAATTATATGTGCTTTTTCTATATGTCCTGCCCCAATTAGCCTAGATGATGCTATGAGATCTGTAAAGACTTATTTAAAAAATGCCACTTGTCAGGTAGTCAAGCTCTTTGTAGCAGGACGTAAGAGGGAACAATAGCAAATACAAAGGAGGTGGAGAAAATGATAGTACCAGTTGTTTTGTGTGGAGGGTCGGGAACCAGATTATGGCCAAAGTCCAGAAAGTGGTTTCCAAAGCAATTTATGCCCCTGATAAGTGACAGGACTATGCTGCAGGATACTGTGTTGAGGCTTGATGAATTAAACATAGAAACTCCTCCCATATTTTTGACAAACAAGGACCACAGATTTTTAGTTGTATCCCAAATATCTGAAATATCAAAGGACATAGGTGAAATAATAATTGAACCTGAACCAAGAAGTACAGCCCCAGCAATCGCTGTTGCAGCATTTGAGGCCCAATCAAATTATAAGGTCCCAACCCTTTTAGTGCTTCCAGCTGATCACTATCTTGATAAAATTGAGAGATTTAAAAAGGTCATTGAGCTTGGAGTTCGTCAGGCAAAAAAGGGAAGGCTTATCACATTTGGTATTGTACCCAATACCCCTGAAACTGGTTACGGATATATAAGAAAGGGAGATATGGTATCTGATGGTGTCTATTATGTGGACGCCTTTGTGGAAAAACCAGATATAGATACTGCAAAAAAATATCTTGAGAGTGGTGATTATTATTGGAACAGCGGAATGTTTTTATTCAGAGCAGATTCTTATCTCTCAGAATTAAGGGAATTTGCACCAGATATTTATGAAAAGGCAAAAGAGGCATGGGAAAAAGGTAAAAAAAGAGACAAATTTTTGACATTAGATGAAGAATCTTTTTGCGAATGTCGTGAAGATTCAATTGATTATGCTGTAATGGAGAGGACCAAAAATGCGGTAGTGGTTCCTCTGAATAGCCCATGGAGTGATGTTGGTTCATGGTTTTCTCTTTGGGACATAGGTGAAAAAGACGATGATGGAAATGTGTTTAAGGGTAGTGTTGTTAGTGTGGATACAAAAGGTTGTTATGTGGATGCACAAGATATTTTAGTTGGAACAGTTGGATTAGAAGATGAGGTTGTGGTTGTAACTAAGGACGCAATCCTGGTATCTAAAAAACATAGGGTTCAGGAAGTAAAAAAGATAGTTGCTAAATTAAAGGAGCAAAATAGGGAAGAGGCATATCACCATAGAAAGGTCTACAGACCCTGGGGATCATACGAAACCCTTGAGATGGGTCAGAGGTACCAGGTAAAGAGGATTGTTGTAAATCCAGGTGCAATACTATCACTTCAAAAACACTTCCACAGGTCAGAGCACTGGGTGGTGGTACAGGGTACAGGAAAGGTCACAAGGGATGATGAGGAGATATTATTGTCTGAAAACCAGTATGTATATCTTCCCCTTGGATGTGTTCACAGGATTGAAAATCCAGGTAAGATACCTTTGATTTTTATTGAGGTCCAGGTTGGTTCATATCTTGGTGAAGATGATATTGTAAGGCTCCAGGATGTATATGGAAGGGATAAATGATTTTTTATCTCAGGCTTTATACCCCTAGGTCTAAGGAATTTTTCTACAGACCTAGGGTAATTTTATATTATTTATAAATAACTCGATAATCTCCTACCCTTAATTTCCGATAGCCTTGTAAACTCTTTTTTAGTGGTTCCCCATATTTTAATGGTTCTTTTAACAATCTTTTTTCTATTGCCCTTTTAATTCTTTTTTTTATGTTGTTAGGAATCTTAGGGAGATCTTCTTTTTTGATATCAGGATGATAATAAAGGCAATATTTCATTATTCCCAAGTCTCTTTATGAAATAAGGCCCTTTCGTGAGAAAAGGTCTTTTCCCTTTTTCCGGCTATTTCATCCCAGTAGGTATCTTCATATATTTCTAAAGAGTCTTTGATCAAATCCCTGGCCAAAAGTCATAGGGAAATTCCTTTTTTTAGCAATATTAGTTAATATTTCATAAACCTCATGTTCTAATACCACATTTAATCGTGGTTTTTTCGTAGGCATTTTACTACCTCCTTCATCCTTCAAAAGGATGTTAAAAGTGTATCCTTTATGATGAACCATGTCAATAATCAATCAAAAAAATCAGCAATTCTCGGTGATGGACAAATTAGATCATTTAGCTGT
>JAMOPG010000033.1 GCA_027064715.1 Desulfobacterales bacterium | reverse complement strand
AAATCCTTTTATAATATAAGCTATGCAACGTTTAATCCAATCTCTACCAGTGTGTAAATGGCGCTTAAGCTGCTTAATTATCTGAGGTGCAGATTTCCCCTCGGCATTCAAAAGCCCCATAAGCGTTTTTTTGAATCTTTTGAGGATGCCTGACCACGAAAATTTTCTAGTTACCTCCGTTGATTATTTGATAGATGTACTCTGACCATATCTTACTTAGAAAGATTTTTGATCAGGATATCATCTAAATTTACGCATTATTGCTTATTACTTTGAAGCACACTTGACTTTCCTTTAATATTCAAAAAAATATTTATTTATGTGAAAAGATAAAAGATGATGAGGTTTTTTTAGGTTTTTATTGTCAAGGGAAGCAATAGATAATGCTCCAATTAAAGAATTTGTCAAAATCACCTCATCCATACAAAACATCTCTTCAGGGAAAATTTGTTTTTCAATTATTTTATATCCAAGGGTTTTCAAAAAATTAACAACTTTCTCAAGCATGATCCCCTTTAAAAAATATTTAGAATATGGCAGATAAGCAAGGTCATTTTTAATTAAAATTATATTAGTTGAGTTTCCCTCAGAAATTGTTCCATCAGGATTTAAGATAATTGCTTCATCAAAATTTTTGTCATGTGCCCATTTTCTGGCATTTTCATAATAGAAGTAGTTTAAAGTTTTAAAATTTGCAATAGGCGTATACCTTTGTTCTGGATAAATTCCAACGTTTAGCCCCCATCTTATATTAAAATCTATTCTGGGTGTATATTCTTTAGCAGTTACAATGAAAACATAGTCATAGGGTGGCGTATTTGTAGTCCCTTTTCCAGCAATTATTTTTACTGCTGATACCTTTTTTTTGAGTGCATTTTTTGAAATCAGTTCTTCAATTATTAAATGAAAATCAATTTTAGGAAATGGAAGGTCTATTAGTTCTTTCCATCCACTTTCTAATCTCTTTAAGTGTTCATCTAAAAATAAAATATTTTCTTTTTCCACCCGAATTGTCTCAAAAAGCCCCATTCCGTATTGAAATGCAAGTAAATTGGCCTTGATTTGAGCAAAATTTTCTTGAACAAATTTACCATTTACCCATACCCAATTATTAAAAGAACCCTTTTTTGAAATTGATCTCTTTTTTAAAATAGAAAAGAAACTCTTACCTTTATGTAGGGTCTCTTCGTATTCCAATATAGGATCTGAGTCATAGACTATCCCTCCCCCAACAGAAAATATGAGTTTATTCCCAATCAAAGTAGCGGTTCTGATAGCAATAGATAGATCCATTGTATTGTGAAAGCTTATATAACCTATACTGCCGGTATATATATGTCTTTTGATTGGCTCTAATTCCTCAATTATCTCCATTGCCCTTATTTTTGGACATCCTGTTATTGATCCTCCAGGAAAAGTTGCGTTGATCAAATCTATTGAATCTGCCTCTTTATTTAATCTTCCTGTTACAATAGAGATTAGATGGAATACATTTTGGTATTTTTCCACCCTCTTATGTTCGACTACTTTTACACTACCAGGTTCGCACACCTTTCCTATGTCGTTTCTCAAAAGGTCTACTATCATAGAGAGTTCAGCATCATCTTTTATACTGTTTTTTAAATCATTTAACAATTGTTCATCCTGTATTTTAGTTTTACCTCTAGGTCTTGTACCTTTTATGGGCCTTGTTTCTACATATCTTTGATTTTGAAATAAAAATCTTTCCGGAGATGTGGAGATAATTTGATGATCAGATGCATTTATGTATGCAAAAAATGGTGCTGGATTTACATTAAATAATTCTATAAAAAATTCAAAAGCATCTCCATAAAATGAACAGACAAATCTCTGTGACATATTAACCTGATATATGTGACCTCTTACAATATATTCTTTTATCTTATTTACTGCATCTATATATTCATCTTTTAAAAAATTTGAATATAATTCACTATCTGAATAAAATCCTTTTGTCTTTATTTTTTTTGAATTTATTATGTTTAATATTTTATTTTGATTAAATATATAATTATTATCATTGATATTAAATTTAGGCGTAATCAAATAGATATTTTTTGTTTTAATATCTTCAATAATAACATATCTTGGACAGTATAAAACTATATCTGGAAGGTGTAAATCATCAAGGCTCAGCGATGGTAAATCTTCTATTTGATCTTTAAGATCATAAGATAAATATCCAAGTAGTCCATATTTAAAAGGTGAATTTAAGGTATCTATGGTATCATTAAATTTAAGATGTTTAATAATTTGCTTTAATACAGTAAAAGGAGAGTTTTTAAATGTAAACTTCTCATTATTTATAGATAACTGTATTTGATCTATTTTGGTCTTGATTTCAAGCCATGGTCTTATTCCAATGATATTAAAATTTGCGCAGTCGTGACCTCCTCCGCTAAGGAGTAGGACAAATCCAGCTTCATTAGAAAATTTTTTTGCTATATCCAAAAAATTCAAGTTATTATCAAGTGGTTTAATTTGTAAATTGGTTATTTTAGGAATATTTTTAAGATATTCCATAGACACTCCTTGCTTACTTTTTGCTTATAACCCCAAGAAAATTTTTAGCGAGTTTTTGGCCATACTCAGTTAAAAAGCTTTCAGGATGAAATTGTACTCCAAACAATGGATAATCTGGATGGCTAACGGCCATAACTACCCCATCTTCCGATTGAGCATCAACCTTAAGGGGACTTGTTTTTGGCATTTCGATACATAGAGAGTGGTATCTGGCTACTTTAAAGGGAGATGGAATATTTTTAAAAAGTCCCTTTTGATTGTGATATATTTTAGAAGTCTTTCCATGAACTGGAATGGGAGATTTTATTGTCTTTCCCATAAAACATTCGTTTATACACTGCATTCCAAGACAAACGCCCAAAATTGGTATTTTTTTATAGAAATTTTTTATAACTTCTTTAGATATTCCAGCATCTTTAGGTTCTTTTGGGCCTGGGGAAATAATAATTGCCTTGGGAGACATTTTTTTTATATCTGAAAGTGTTATTTTATCGTGTCTATAAACGGTGATATTTGAATACATTATGGAAAAAAGCTGGACAAGATTGTAGGTAAAAGAGTCGTAGTTGTCTATAAATAGAAGCATGGTAAAAAGCCTCCGTCATTTTTTTATCAAAAATAATAAAAAAAGGGACCACCCATGAGCCTGGGTGGCCCCCTAGAGGCCTGACATAACTCATGTCCAAAACATTATTAGTTTTTTCTTTGAAAATAATCTAATTTTTTTTACCAAAAAAGTCAATTCTTTCTCCATGCTCAAATGAAAAGGATGTTCCCACCATAATGAGAAAAATTACTAAAAAATATTACTCACAGTGTTTATTTTATTTATTTTTTTCTGCCATAATTTGTGAGGAGATACCAAATGGTGAGCCTAACTTTTGCACTGTGATATTATCATCATCAATTATAGTATCCTTCAGAACTTGATATAATAGGAACGATTTTATATATGAATATTTATCAAAGGGGAACGTATTAAGGTTAAAAATATAGAAGAGCTAAAGGAAAAATTAAAGAGTGAGAAGAAAGACAATATTTTGATAAAACTTATTTTTCTAAATTTTATAAGAGAAGGGATAGATTTTGAAAAGGCCTGTAGCGGTTGTGGGATAGCCCAATCAACAGGATACTTATGGATAAGGGAATGGAACCAAGAGGGTTATAAAGGGATAAAAGGTATAGGAAGAGAAAAAGGGGGAGGAAGGCCAGGTAGGCTATCAGAGGAAG
>JAMOPG010000032.1 GCA_027064715.1 Desulfobacterales bacterium | reverse complement strand
AAGCTTGCTATTAAAAGCAATATAAAAAAATTGTTCTTTTGAAATATCCATAAGTAAGTTGCAGATACTAAAAATCCCAAGAATATTCCTAAGCCACCATTTCTTGGTGTAGGATTCAAATGGAATTTCTGAGGCCCTTCAAATGTGTCTGAAAATAGCTTCCCATGACGCCCAAAATAATGAACACTCCATCCGTCCACAAAAAAAGCAACTATAAAACTATATATTGCAGCAGCAAGCATCGTTACGAATCTTGATTCATGTTTGGTGCAAAACCACGCACTGCGCTGCTCATTCCTGGAGGAAAATCAGCAAACGCCTCAATTTTTTTCCAATTATCCCTAAACCATTCAATATTATTTCGAAGTCCCTCTTCAAATTCAACCAATGGCCTGTAGTCTACTAATTTTTTTGCCTTCTCAATAGATGCAAGCAACCTTGGTTTGGTGTCCCACTTTCGTCTTTCCATGAAATAGATGGGCTTACTGTTTCCTGTAGCCTTATTGATCATTTCAGCAAGATCCAAAATCTTGACCTCTTTTCCTGATGCAAGATTAAAATTTTCCCCTATTGCCTCTTTATAATACCCTGCCTTTATTAATCCTTGTACCAAATCTAACACATAAGTAAAATCACGGGTCTCTTCCCCTGTTCCCGTAATTGGCAAAGACATTCCCTTCATTGCCCAATAGATAAAATTCGGAATAACATTCCTATACTGTCCTGGAACCTCTCCTGGTCCATAGGAATTAAAAAAACGGCAATTTACAATTGGCAGCTCATAATGATGATAGTAAAAATTGCAATACATCTCTCCTGTCATTTTGTTAATCTGATAAGGAGTAGTAAGATGCATAGAAATAAATTCTTCTTTTAATGGAAGTTTCGGGTAAGAACCATAAATCGCACACCCACTCGAAGCATATACAAATCGGTCCACCTTAGCAAGTCGTGCATATTCAAGCACTTTTATTAAACCAATTACATCAACTTCTGCAGATACCTCAGGATAGTCTATGGAGTTCTGATTGGCAAAAAAGGCTGCGAGATGGAAAACCATATTTGGGTCTTCCTTAAAAACTCGCTTTAAATCTACATCACTTCTTACATCACCTAAGACAAACATTATGTTTGGAAGAGGTGTTACATTAAAAGGATCTTTTAATTTTATAGCAGAAAGATTGTCAAGGACTATGATTTTCCCATCTTTTCCTACAAGCTTAGACAGAGCAATAATTAAATTGCTTCCAATAGCACCTGCACCTCCTGTAACGAGAATATTTCTTCCAGAATAATAATCAAGAATCTCTTTTTTTAGATCCAATCTTCCCAGATAATTTTCAACAAGCTCAATTCTTTTTTTGTAATGTTTCATATTATACCTCCATTTTTTATCACTTAAGTACTTTCAAGATTATATCCACGATACGCTTAGCTGCTCTACCATCTCCATAAGGATTTACAGCTTTAGCCATTTTTAAATATTCGTTTTGGTCACGAAGTAATCTCTCCGTCTCTTCAATGATTCTATCTTTATATGGACCAACTAATTTTGAAGTTCCAGCCTCAATACCTTCTGGACGTTCGGTCTCCTTTCGCATTACAAGAACTGGTTTGCCTAAGGATGGAGCTTCTTCTTGAATCCCCCCAGAGTCTGTTAAAATAAGATAAGATACTTTCATTAAATGTATTAAAACATCATACTCTACAGGTTCTATCAAAAATACCCTGCTACAGTTAGATAGTACTTTGTAAACAGTTTTTTGAACATTAGGATTTAGATGAACAGGATATACAATTACTACATCTGAATTTCTCTGTGCCAAAGCCTTTAGTCCAAGACATATATTTTCTAAAGGTTCACCGAAATTTTCTCTCCTATGGGCAGTAACAAGAATCATTTTACGATCGTTTTTATTTCCGTTAATCCCTGCAGCTTGTAGTATACTTTTAGCCTTTCTTGGAATTGGCTTATTGCTAATCCAGTATAAAGCATCAATCACTGGATTACCTGTAAGAAAAACTTGATTTTCTGACACCCCCTCTTTAATTAAAGCTTTATAGGCTCGCTCAGTAGGCGCAAAATGAAGACTACTAACAATGCTTACAACACGGCGATTAAATTCTTCCGGAAAAGGTGAAAAGATATTATTTGATCTTAATCCTGCTTCTACATGACCTATTCTAATTTTTTGATAAAATGCAGCCATTGCAGTGGCCATTACTGTGGTAGTATCACCCTGTATAAGTACAAGATCTGGTTTTTCCTTACAAAGCAATTCTGTGATTCTTTCAAGAACTTTTGATGTAATAACTGAAAGACTTTGATTAGGCTCCATCAAATTAAGATCAATATTAGGTTCAATACCAAAAAGGCTCAGCACCTGATCAAGCATTTCACGATGTTGTGCTGTTACGCATATTTTGTTCTCTATCTCAGGATATTTTTTTAGCTCGTTAATAACAGGTGCTAACTTTATTGCTTCAGGCCTTGTTCCAAAAATCGTCAATATCTTCATGATTTAATTTTCACGATTTAATATGATATTCTTTACTCTTTGATTGCCTTTTCAAAAAGGGCCTCAAGATCAGATATAGCTTTAGTAAGAGACATTTCTCGAACCACGAATTCTCTGCCATTCTGAGAAAATTGCCTTCTCATCTCTGGATTTTCTGCAAGCTTTATAATTTCTTTTGCAAGTGCATGGGGATCTTCTGGTCCAATACATATACCGCATTTGGCATCTTTTATTATCTTTGGAGCATCACCATCTAATGGCAAACTGGCAAGAACCGGCCTTTCAGCTGCCATTATACTAAGTATTTTTGAAGGAACAACAGGGGTTTTGACATTTTTATTCAAAGTCACAAGCTGAACATCAGATGATGCCAAAACATAAGGATAAACTGATTTAGGTTGCATTTTTAAAAATCTCACATTTGTAAGATTAAGTTCTTTAACCCTCTTAATCATTTTTTCCTTTTCTATTCCATCACCTACAATAAAAAACTCTATATCATCTCTATCCCTTAGAATATTTGCAGATTCTATTATACTCATGAGTCCTTGGGACATACCTAATGTTCCAGCATATCCAACTATAAACTTTCCATTAAGATCATATTTTCTAGAAAACTTATTATCCCTTGGCAAAGGTTTTAATTCATCCGTATCTATCCAATTATAGATTACTGTAACTTTTTTAGCCGGTATCCCTTTCTTTTCAACAATATGCCTCTTGTTACCTTCAGAATGAACAGTAATATAAGACGCTTTCTTGTAACAAAATTTTTCAATAGTCTCCAGAACATATATAAGAAACTTATTTTTTAACACCCCCTGATCTATATAGCACTGAGGATGAAGGTCCTGAACTCCCATTATCCATGGTATTTTTTTAATACTATTGATTATCCATGCAGTAATACCCATGAATAAAGGTGGAGAATAGATAAAAATGATATCAGGTTTCCTTATAAAGAGACTACCTAATAATGTAGTAAATGGTACAGTAATATGACCCATTAGTAATTTTATCTTTTTTGTTCCAAAGACAGGGGATTTTATACGAATTACATCAAATCCATCAAATTTTTCCTTCATATAGTATCTTCCCATATACTTTCTGGGAATTGTTTCAAGATTATACCATGGAAAATTTGTTACCACTGTAACTTTATGCCCTCTTTTTGAAAGACCTCTTGCAAGCTCAAAAAACAAATTTGCAGCAGTACCAATCTCTGGAGGAAAATATCTTGTCAAAAGAAGAATTTTTAGC
>JAMOPG010000031.1 GCA_027064715.1 Desulfobacterales bacterium | reverse complement strand
TGTCCCGCTGCCTCAAATCAGAACTGGAGAGTTATTACCATAGACTGCAAGAAGGATCAAATATGCCCCACTTATCTGTATCCCAAATAAACATGTATCTCCGTTGTGGCCTTCAGTATTTCTATCGTTATGTGATGGGTATGAAGCTCCCCCCAGCTGGAGCCATGGTATTGGGTGGTGGAGTACATAAAGTAATTGAAGAAGACTATAAAGAAAAAAAAGAAAAGGGGCAAAACAAGGCCTTATCAGAAAAGCAAGATATGTTTGTTGAAGAGTTTAAGGAAAGGATCAAAGAGGCTGAACTTAGAGAAGATGAAAAACCTGAGGAGATGGAAAAGCAGGGCGTGGGTCTTATTAAAGTCCATCATGAAGAAGTGGCTATTGCAACAGAGCCCCTGGAAGTAGAACAACCTTTTGAAATCCACTTTGAGGGCAAAGACTATTCTTTAATCGGTCGAATAGATCTGGTTACCATAGAAGGAGTAATAGACCATAAAACAGCTTCCAGAAAATTCAATCAAAATCAGGTAGAGACAGATCTGCAACTGCCCATCTATAGCTTTGTAACAGGGATTAATGACGTTGGCTTTGATGTCTTAGTGAAGACCAAAAAGCCAGCAGTCCAGAAGATCAGGGCAAAATGTGATGAGGCCAAAGCTAAAAGGGTAAAAGCTTATATAGCCAAAGTGGCAGAAGCTATTGAAAGGCAGGTATTTTTACCAGCCCAACCTGGGTCGTGGGTTTGCTCTCCCAAGTGGTGTGGGTATTGGGAAATTTGTCATAAGGATTTGGGATAAGGAGAAACGATGAGGGCAATTATTAATTATAAATTCAATGAAGATGTATATTTATGCTATAGTAGCAACGATGATAGTATATATATGCTATATAATACTGCTAGTCCTACGATGGCAAAAACGTTAGTTGTGAGCGATGTAGAAACTGTTTTTTTGTATGTTCCTTCCCAGAAAGGTTTTATATTGGTAGCCAGTATCCATACGGGTTTATTCTTTGACCATTTGTTATATAAAGTAAAAGAAATAACATATCATCCAGTTTTAAAAACCGCAAAAATCTTTCTAGGGCTGCAAAGGTAATAAATGGCAAAGTTTACCAAGGCAATGCGATGATGAAGTAATATTGCCAGGAAGAAAACCAAGAGGAAATAGCCGATGATAAAATTAAAAATAGAAGAAAAAACTTTACAAAAGGCATTAGATAAATGGGGAGCTGTGGCTCAAATAAGAATGGCAATTGAAGAATGTAGTGAATTTATAAATGCACAAATGAAATTCTATCGTAAAAGAGCAACTATAGACGAAATTAGGGAAGAAGTAGCTGATGTTTTAATTGTAATGTTGCAAATGAGAACACTGTTGGGACCTGAATTAGTTGATAATATTATTCAAGAAAAAATGGAAAGACTAAAAATGTTATTAGAGGCAGATGATGCCTAAAGTTAGAGAGGTCTTTTAAATGATTTGTAAAATATGTTCATCAAAAATGTATTTGTGTGTATTTAATTCTAATACTTACACATGGTCAGGTTACATTTGCCCTAGTTGTGGCAGAATAGTAACCATAAAACCAAGGAGAAACAGAGATGATCGCAGAAAAAATTTTAAACGCAATACTCGCAATAGATGCCATGTCTCATGAGTTCACTCCTGAGCAATGGGAAAGGATTAGGCTTATAAGGGAAGAGTTAAAAGATGCCCACGTTACAGCGTTTGAGATGGAAAAGAGGATGCCAATTAATGTGATATTAAAAACAGATACGCAGATTTTAGATAAGGATATAGATAAAATGCCAGCATATATAGAGGTAGTAAGTCATGGCTAGTGTCAAGATATTAAAAAAACAATCTAAAAAACAGAAAAACAAGATACAGGGTGAATGCAAAAATACCCTGAATGTTGTGTTATCCTTTGTTGAGGTGGGAATAAATGATATTCATGAAAAATCAAAATTAAATAAAAAAGAGCAACACCAATTAAAAAAAATAAAGCGCTGGCTGAAGGAAAGCTGGGGATATATCCATTTGCCATCCTTCAGCCAGACACATAGAAAAAGAGCAGACCAAAAAATCCAGGCAATCCAAAGTATCTTAACTCATCATTGGAGTCAATCCAAAGACGATTTGGATGGTGTAGGCATTTATGCCACTATGTGGATCTTAATTTCAATGTTGGTGGACGATGCCCCCAGGATTGTTTGGGCAAAAGTCCCCAGGGAGTGGCAATATCTTCAAACCACTATAGCCACATGGACATCGCATCTTTTAAAATTGACCAAAACTCCAGACAAGGCAGAAGAGGTTGGCGGGGCAATTGCCCTGTCAGCCTGGGATGTTTTGTTGTTGCCACTAAAGAAAAAAATATCTATGGGAAAAATAAATGAACACCAAAGAAATTAAAGAAATAATCATTCAGGCTTTACAAGAAATAAATTTTGTTTGGCCTCGCTGGCTGCCAACAAAGATGGCTAGTCGTTATTCTGGTTTGTCTGAAAAGACCTTACGCAACCTTTACAAAACAGGGGATATTTACGCTACTTCTATTGGTGGAGGCAAACTTTTATTTGATAAAGAATCTATAGATCAATTTATGTTAAGAGAAAAAGCAGTAATTAACGCCCATGTTGACAAACTTAAAAAATCTCTTTTACTATAAAAAACATGAAGCTTTTTAAAAGAAAAAATGGATATTGGTATATACGTTTTGCAAGAGGCAAAGAGAAGTCTCTTAAGACTAAGGATAAAAAATTAGCGGAGAAATTATTTCGTGCACTATATAAAGAAGCACTTGAGGGAAAACTTATTTTACTAGAAAAATATCAAAAAATTACTCTCCAAAATTTTATAAAGGAATACTTGGAATATTCTGCCTCGATTAAATCCCATGCTACTTACAAAAGAGATAAAATAGCACTTAAAAAATTGTTAGATTTTTTAGGAGATATTCCATTAAAAATAATAACTCCAAAAAAAATAGAGGAATTTCATACTTTTTTGTTACGAAAAGGGCATAAGCCCTCTGGAGTAAATGTAGAAATAAGACATATTAAAGCAGCTTTTAACAAAGCAGTTTTCTGGGGATATCTTAAATCAAATCCTTATGGTAAAATAAAACTTTTAAAAGTTCCTAAACGTCCGCCTAAATTTTTAAAAGAACAAGAAATTGAGTTAATCCTAAAGTCAATAGATGACCAGAATTTTAAAGAGTTAATCATTTGTTATCTTGAAACAGGATGTAGGAGACAAGAACTTCTAAATCTTAGAAAGGAAGATGTTGACTTACAAAATGGTTTTATACGAGTTAAAGGGAAAGGGGATAAAATAAGATTAATCCCCTTGACTAAAACTGTTAAAAAAATCCTCCAAAAAAGGCTATCGACGGTAAAGGGGGAACAATTATTTTTATATCACCCAGATACAGTAACACATAAATGGATTAAGTTGATGAGAAAATTAGGATTAAATTATAGATTACATGATCTGAGACATACTACTGCCTCTTATTTGGCCATTCAAGGGATCCCTTTAAAATTTATTCAAGAATTGTTAGGACATTCCGATATTACAACAACACAAATATATGCACACTTACGACCAGAAGATTTACAGTCCGCTTTAAATATTTCTATTCTTTCAAAGTCAAAAAATGCAGGCAAAATGCAGGCATGCCCTTTAAAAATTCTTAAATAATAATAAAAATCATATTACTACGAATCCAAAGGTCGGGGGTTCAAATCCTCCCTGGCGCATCAATAATTTCGATTGCATACCTCGATTCTAAAAAAACAACTAGAGAGGGAGGATGGGACTTG
>JAMOPG010000030.1 GCA_027064715.1 Desulfobacterales bacterium | reverse complement strand
GATGAGATCCACTACTTTGTCTTTAATCCTTCCAGCTAACATTGGGCCACCGCTTATTATAATGGCTGGGATGTTCAGCCTTAACATGGCCATTAACATACCAGGTATGATTTTGTCACAATTGGTGACGCATACAAGTCCGTCAAAGGGATGGGCAACTGCCATGAGTTCGATTGAGTCTGCAATGAGTTCCCTGCTTGGAAGACTCATTTTCATACCTTCATGATTCATTGCAATGCCATCACATACCCCAATAACTGGGAATTCAATGGGCACTCCTCCAGCAAGTCTGATACCCTCTTTTACAGCCTTTGTAATTTGGTGTAAATGAACATGGCCAGGGATAATTTCATTTGCTGAATTCACAACTCCGATTAATGGTTTTTCTAGTTCTTCTTTTGTTAGACCTGTTGCGTATAAAAGCGATCTGTGGGGTGCCTTTTCCAATCCTTTTTTCATCTTATCACTTCTCATGATAAATCTCCTTTTGTGTTTAGTTGATCTTTTTTGTAACCCAAAATGAGCCAATAACAGGCAACAATATATTAATTATAGATAAAAAAATAATTTTTTCTTTATAAAAAAATTCAAAGTCAATCCATAAGGGCGGAGTGTATAGCCTTTTTTTCAAGTATATCTGGATTGCTTTTAAGAGTAATAACCCAATAAATGAGGCTATCAAGCCTAAAGTTGCACTATTAATTATATAAGGAAACCTTATAAAGTGAGGAGATGCTCCTATAATATGCATAATTTTCAACCTCCTTTCGTTGGTTAAGATGATAGTTTTAAATGTCATAATAGTAATAAAAATAAGAACTGCAGCGAATACTAAAAATATAGATGTAGAGATATATTTGTAAACGATTCGTAAATTATGCCATACATCCACTTTTTCCGAATCAAACAAAACATCTTCTATTTTTTCATTTGATTTAAGTTCTTGGATTATGGCTTTAAATTCTTTTCTATTAGAACCTAATTTTATAACCGCTGTATAACTATATATGGGGTTAGTAGTATCATCAAACTGAAGTTTTATTGGCGAGGTCTGTGTCAATATCCTTTTTGCATCATTTGGGGTGTATATCTTTAATTCCTTAATTTTGTACTTGTGTTTAAATTGGTTAACAAGCTTGGCCATTGATGGATTATTTTTTTCTCCCCAGGTAATTATTATGGTCCTGTCATTGGATTTGCTAAATAGATTTTTTTTCAGATTAAAATCTGTAAGAAACAAAATACCAGTTGCAACATATACGAGTATCAAGAACACAAAGAAAAAGAGGTATTGTTTTTTGTTATATATTAACTGAGATTGACATTCGTTTAAGATATTAAGTAGATAGCTCATGTTTTACATACTCTAGCCTATGGTTTTGTAGTTTTAATACTTGAGAGTTTTTTATCATTTTTGGTAGTTCTAAATTGTGTGTTGCCAAAATTATAGTGGTACCGTGGTCATTTAATTTTCTAAATATTTTCATAAGACGCATGGTAAGCTTTGCATCTAAGCTCCCTGTTGGTTCATCAGCAAGGATAATTGATGGGTTAGTTATAATAGTTCTTCCTATTGCTACCCTTTGTTTTTCGCCACCTGATAATTTTGAACACCTCTCTTTTTTGATTTTGCTAAGATCTAAGATGTTGAGCACTATTTCTAATCTCTTTTTTTGTTCCTGTTTTCGTATGCCTAAACACTTTAAAGGCAGGATTATATTCTCCTCAACAGAGATCTCCTCTATTAGAAAAAAGTCTTGATAGATTATGGCCACTTTTCTTCTGAGCTTGTATAAATCATGTCTCTTTTTTTTGCCAATGACAAAACCATCTATGTCTAAAATACCTGCAGTTGGAGGGATTTCTCCATGTAATATTTTCAGTAATGTTGACTTTCCTGACCCAGTATCTCCTATTAAAAAGACAAACGATCCCTTCTCTATTTCAAAACTGGTATTTTTAAACAGTGGCCTTGTGTCAAAATAGTGTGTTAGGTTCTTTACTATGATAATTGATGAACGTTCCATGATTCTATTTTTAGATATTTGTTCCATTTGCCATTTGATGGCTCTAGTTCTTCCCATGTAGGCACAGATGTACCCACTTTAGAGACCACTACCCCTGCGCAGATATTGGCAAAAATACTGGATTCAAGTAAGCTAAGGCCCTTCGCAAGCCCCAATGCTATGGTTGCAATAACAGTATCCCCTGCCCCTGTGACATCAAAAACATTTCTAGCCATAGCAGGTAGGTGAGTAATCTTTTGCCCTTGATTTTCAAAAAGCACCATTCCTTTGCTGCCCAGAGTAATAAGCAGGTTTTTTGTATTGGTCTTATTAATTATCTTATATCCTGCTTTTAAGATATCTTTTTCTGTGTTTATTTCTATTCCACTCAATTCTTCTGACTCTTTTTTGTTTGGAGTAATTAAATAACAATCTTTGTAAAAATTGTAATTTCTCTTTTTTGGATCAATTAATATCTTTGAATTGCTGTTTCTTAATATTTCCAAGATCCCTTTAGAAATAGTACCTTTTCCATAGTCTGATACCACTATTACTTTGTAGTTGCCTAAAATGTTTGTTAGAACATTTTTTAGCTTATGAGGTTTTTTAAAAAAAAATTTTTCTTTATCCATTCTTAAAAGTTGTTGGTTTTTGGCAATAAGTCTTGTTTTTGTTATTGTTATAAAGTCATCTTGTTCTATAAGATTAAAGTCTATTCCTCTTTTTTTTAGTAATTCTTTTAAGATATTGGCCTCTCTATCCTTTCCAACAATACCAATTAGATATCCAGAGGCCCCTAAAGAGTGCAAGTTATTTACTACATTTGCTGCCCCGCCAGGAATATATTTTTCATATTCAATATTTAGTATTGGTACAGGTGCCTCAGGAGATACCCTTTCAACTTTACCATATATGTAGTGATCAAGCATTACATCGCCAATTACTGCTATTGGCACAGAGCTTATTTTTTTTATTTTTTCGATTAATGATGGTAATGAGTGTTTGTTAGGAATTTGTTTCACGTGAAACATCCTCTTTGCTTATTTCTATCCCTAATGTACCAAGAAGCGTTTTTAACTCATCTGTAGATGAATATTTGAAGGTTATAGATCCTGATTCTATGGTGCCCCTAATAGATGCTTTAAGGGGAATCTTGTTTTTTATTAATTTCTTTATGTTATCTAGGAATGAGTCATGGCCTGATTTTGTTTTTTTGTCTGATTTTGGGAAACAGTAAGATGGTAGTGTTTTGTTTTTGTTCCAATAATTTGCTATTTTTTCAGAATCTCTTACGCTCAATCCTTTTTTACAGATATATCTAAACGCAATAAGTCTGTGTTCTGAGTCTGTAATTCCAAGCAGGGCTCGACCATGTCCCTGAGTTATATGGCCCTGACGTAAGGCCTCTTTGATTTCGTCTTCTAGATTTAGGATTCTGAGAAGGTTTGCAACATGTGGCCTGCTTTTGCCTACCCTTGCTGCAAGCTCATCTTGGGTTATGCCCATTAAATCCTTTATTCTATTGAGGGCCTCAGCCTGTTCAATGCAGTTTAAATCCTCCCTTTGAAGGTTTTCAATTAAAGAAACAACCAATGCATCTTCATCAGTTAGTTCATTTATTATTACTGGCACCCTTTTTAAACCAGCAATCTTTGCTGCCCTATATCTCCTCTCACCAGCAACGATCTCATATCGTTTGCCATCAACATCCTCTTGTATTGGCCTGACGACAATAGGCTGCAGTAGTCCTTGGTTTTTAATTGATATGGCCAATTCATTGATGGATTCCTCAGAAAAAGATTTTCTAGGTTGGTTAGGATTCAGTTTTAGAAGATCAATATCAATCTCTTGATAAGGAGTAGTATTTTCACTC
>JAMOPG010000029.1 GCA_027064715.1 Desulfobacterales bacterium | reverse complement strand
GCCTGAAAAAGAGACACAGCTTCTCCGCTCCAGGCTTGAGCAAAGTAGGTTTTTTAGTCCCAGGAACCACTCCATAATGTTCATCTTTCTTCATTACGGATTTCATAGCCTGTTGAATTAAACTGACTTGCTTCTTTAATGACTCAACAGGCATGGCATAATCTTCAATATTTACTACTGAAGGAAGGACAGAATTGTTTTCCTCTACTTTATTTGGTAACATAAAGCCTCCTTTTAGTCTCTTATCTCTTTAACTTTTGCATAGCTATTTAGTGTATTCCTTCTTTTAGCCAAGTGACTCGTTGGAACAGTATTTATAACGTTCCAAGTATCTATAGGTATCTCTAAGACATTATCCTTCAATTCTCCTATTTCCGTGGCAAAACATTTTGCCCACGGCTCTATGAATTTGATTTTGAACTTTTTATTTTGCATCTTTAATCTCCTTTTGTTTTAGGTTTACCTCTCTGCCCTTCCGAGGCTATGCCTTCGGTTGAGCTGGCCTCATCCTCTAACACCCAGCTTTTCACGTGGTGTCACCCAGAGGTGGTTCCGCTGCGGTGTTGAGAGATAATATATTACCAAATGGTTATATTTGTCAAGATGATATTATCCATAATTGATATACAAAAACAAAAAATCTAGTTTGTCTGTGGGGTTGACTTGCTTGAGAGAAGAAAATAATAAGCTGACTAAGTCTTTTAAGCTTTTTTAGGTAGGGTTATAAAAAATATCCTAGTTGACTTATGAAAATAAATGGGTAAAAGTAAATGCGAAGTAATTGTGAAAAATAGAACAACATAATAAAAAATAAATTACATTATAAAAGCCTTTTAAGGGAAAGAAATGACACTTTTACCAACTATTGAAGTTTACAAGCTTGTTAAACAAGGAGAACTTATAATAGAGCCTTTTGATTCAAGAGAAGAAAGAACTCCACCAGCTACAGTTGATTTAACTTTGGGAGGAAAAATTCTTAGGTATAATTTCCCTGAGGAGACATACATCTTAGGAGAAGAGATACCAGAAGAGTATCAAGTCTATAAAGAAATTAAAGATGTCATTGAGTTTAAACCTAAAGAAAGTATAATTATTTCTATTTATGAAAAGCTTGTTTTACCTTCTTATATTGCAGGAATAATTTTACCAAGAAGCAGTATCACCAGATTAGGGTTATCATTTCAAGCAACTTATATTAATCCTGGCTATCAGGGGAATTGCCCTATTTTATTAACTAATCAGTCAGAATTTACAATTAAAATACCATTAAAAAATGGTAGGAGTCCAAGAATAGCCCAGATCCTCTTTTTATCCCTCACAAAGGAACCTCATCGAATTTATGGTGAAGGTCTAGACGAAAAATATCAAGATGATAAAGGTTATCATTCTAAAATCTATCAAGATATAGATATTCACGAGATTTTTCAGCCTCTTTTAGAAATTGGTAGAAAACATGGACTTTAATAAGGATAAAGATGAGCCTCAAGAGTTTATCAAATATTCGCTTGCTTTGTATCTGTGGTTAAGACTTTCTAATGAAGAACCTCAAATTTTAAAAAAATTTGAGCAAGCTTTAAATAATAGAGAATTTCGCAAAGTCATCCAGGCAAGAGTTAATGAAATAACACGTTATTATGAAACTCAATTACTTATAGAGAAGATAAAGAAAGAACTTCAAGAAATTCTTAAAGAGAAAAAATGGGTTAAGTTTACATTAATGACAACCCAACTATTTGGACTTACACTTTGCGGTATCCTTTTAAAGGATGCTTTTAATTATCCAATCATGTCGTTAACTTTTAAAGTCTCAGCAATAGGTTTTATTATTACCACTATAGTTTCTATTGTTTTAGCTCTTTGGAAAAAATAAAATTTGATCTTCTGAGAGTATCAATAGCTAATTTAATTTGTCTATCGGTAAATTTTTTCTTTCTATAATTCCATATTAGAGTTAGCCGATAATTTCAGCTTTTTTTAATAATTCTCTAATCCATTCCTTTTTATATTTTGGTTTTACCGATAATACCGCATTTACTAGTTCTTCATCGTTTTTTACATTGAAGTTATTTTTTACATACAAAGCTGTTGCTATGATGGACAGTTCATTAGCAGAATAATTGCCGAACTTGTCAACCAACTCATCTATTTTTCTTTTTTTATCGGAATCTATCTCAACATAAAACTCAAGATTATCTTTTTCTAATGGAGTTATGAAATACCCTTGGTTTGGTATCCAGTCAATATTAAGCATTCCAAGGATCTCTCCTTGATTAATATATTCACCTACCTCTGAGGAGTAAGGCCCGTAGTGATACATTGTGTAATCATAATCTTCATTAGTATTAATCTCTAATAGATACATAAGCTTTTGAATAATAGTCTTCCCTATTTGTTTGTGTGGATATTTCTCTTTTAATCGGGACACAAGATAATATATAATAGATGGTCCCACAAATAATTCTTTCATTTTTTGATCTCCTTTTTTATTTTTTTCGCATTATTTCTATCTTCAGGTTTTACATATATTCTAGATTTTGCAAAATGCTTTTGAAGACTTTTTACTATAACTGAAAAATTTGACAAATTAGAAACAGATTGATTTTTAGAATCTACAATTTGAATTTCTTCGTCTTCCTTGAGTTTATACCAACTTTTAGCCTCTTTTGGGCTATCTTCCCAAAACCAAATACCATTTTTCTTAAGTTTTTCTTTTAATATCTCAATAAACTCTATTTCCTGTGTGCAAGGAGAATCTTTTGTTTCTTCTAACACCCTGATATGGTTTCTCTCTTTTATCATGTTAAACCAGGAAGATTTACTATTATCCATTATTTGCCACATCTTAAAATCGTCATAATTCAAATAATCATTTATTTTTTCAGGAGAAGGGAATGTGCCAATTGATTCTTTAAGGCTTTCTTTTAAAATATAATCATATGCCCTTCTCGTTTTATGATAATAAACTTGAGTGAACATTTGATATCGTGCTATTATCAAAGATTCTGCAACATGCCATCCTTCTTTGTCAATACCTAGGATAATTTCATCTGTTTCTGGATCACGTCCCAGCGTCATGCTCACTAGCAATCTGTCAATGTCATAAATTCCATATTTAACTCCCATATGAAGAGAGTCACGCAAAAGATAATCTCCTCTATCTGCATCAAGTTGGCTTGATATCAAAACCTTCCAAAACGAACGATGACCAAGCACTTTAATATCTCCTGCAATTAAAGCGGCAACTTCCTTTGCTTTAATGTTATAATTGGTTGAATTAATAGGATGTTCTTCAATTACATCTTTAAATTTTTGAGTAATGATTTCTAGGGAATAATCTTCATGTTTATAAGGCTTACCATTTGTTTTTTTTGGCATTAATTCTTCAGAAGCGTGAGAAAAAGGGGCATGTCCTATGTCGTGAAGCAATGCTGCCAATCTAAGAAGTTGTCTGTCTTTTTCAAAACCTGCTGCGCTATAATTTATTAAATCTTTAAGTAGTCTTTTATTGCTTTCTTTTTTAATAATAATGTCAAACATTTTTGATGCTAAATGCATAACACCAAGTGAATGTTCGAAACGAGTATGGGTGGCTCCAGGATAAACTAAATCAGTCAATGCAAGTTGTCTTATTCTCCTTAATCTTTGGAAATCGGGATGATTTATAATATCACGTTCCCACTCATTAAATTCAATAAATCCATATACAGGATCTCTTATTTCGTAGAATTCCATTTTTTTTCCCTTATCATCCTGTATTTTTTACTTTTTGGTCATGTCACTCCAGGCCCAAACCACTCTACCAATTATGGCCTTTCCGAAGTCTTCATCATAGTCTTTAAAGTCATAAATCATAGGTGGATATGTCTTTTTGTCTGGATTATCACTTGCAAATACTATATGGATAT
>JAMOPG010000028.1 GCA_027064715.1 Desulfobacterales bacterium | reverse complement strand
GCTTGGCATTCATAATACGATAGATGCCGAAATCAAGATCAGCGTGGTCAAATTGAAAAAGCTCAGCTAAAAGTTTTTTCAGTTTTTCAAACTGCCGGGACATTTAAATTCCTCCAGAAGTTTTTTCATACAACTGTCCATCTTATAGTAAAGAGCGGTTCTCGGTAAATCTTCTGCTTTAATCTTTTTTCAAGCTGGTCTATCAATTCATCCCGCTTGGCCAGAATTTCATCTTCAATATCAAAAATTTTTGCCCGCAAGCGACGTTTTTTTCGCTCAAGATCGCGAATTTTTTGCTGGATCTTGTGCTGGTCTTCAATGGTGGTGGCCAAACGAGCTTGGCGTCTTAAGATTTTTATTTGTTCCTTGGTTTGCTTAAGTTCTTCTTCAGCAGCGAGGATCATATCATCTGCCCATTTTTCAAGTTGTTCTCTTGCCTCCTGAAAATAACGGTTATTTTCTTCAAGAGATCGCGAAATAGTAGCCTGCACATGGCGTTCAGCCTCTGCCTCAAGGCGTCTGGTTATATTTTGTGGAATCTGAACTAAACCTTTTACCTTTCCTTCACAGCGAAAAAGCTTTTCGCATATCTCCTGATCCAGAGAATGATTATCGTCAGTGACACCAGAAAAAAGCAAATATTCCTCCCTTTGAAAGGATTCAATTACCAGTCTTTGCAGATGTAGCCAACTGGATTGGCCTTTGAGCTTTTCAACAACAGCAATGCGAGTGGGATGGTTTGTAATATCAAAGATTACATGAGCAATAGGAGTGTATAGACTTTTACCCTGATTAAGGACATATTCTCCTAAAGGATGGGACAAACGATAAAGAAACCGCGCTCCAATTTCTTTTGACAATGTTTTATAGGTCTTCAGGTAATAACGCCCAAGTAAAACCCCTTTTATTGGTGGCTGATAGAGATCAAAACTTAAAGAATTGTCATCAAAACGGGCACAATCTTTAAGAATATTTTTAGTAAGCCCCCAGAACATGCGGCTCATCCTATCAAGATATTGCTCTGTTTCACTTAAGCGAAGCTTTAGACGTTCATGAACCTCTTCGTCAAAATTCTCCAGAAGCTTACGTTGGGTTTCAGCCAGAGTATTTTTAATCTTTTCATCAAGTTCCTGCTGGAGTTTGCGAAAGGCTTTATCAATTTCTTCAGGTGTTCGGCAGGTCTGATAAATTTCCAGAATCCTTTTCTCAAAATCTACACCAGATTCAATAGCACCAAGAACTTCGTCAGATGCCCCAAAAAGGCCTGTGAAAAGACGAAATTTTTCAGTCAAAAGCTCATAGACCCTCTGGTCTGCTGCATTGCGTTGATTGAGAAAGTTGATTACCACCACATCAAATTTCTGGCCATACCGGTGACAACGACCGATGCGCTGTTCTATACGCTGAGGATTCCAAGGGAGATCATAATTAATCACTAAAGAACAAAACTGTAGGTTAATACCCTCTGCACCAGCCTCAGTGGCAATCATGATGTCAGCATAATCTCGAAAATGTTCAATAAGAGCTGTTCTGATATCCACCTGTTTATTGCCAGTGATTCTCCCAGTGCCAGCATTTGTTTCAAGCCACTTTTCATAAATACGGCGGCTTTCAGGATCCGTATTGGTGCCACTAAAGGTGACAATACGCCCAGCGTAACCGTTGGTTTCCAGAAAATCCTTGAGAAACTGCTGTGTACGACGAGATTCAGTAAAAATAACCGCCTTTTTAGCAGCTCCCATTTCTTCCATCTTTTTAAAACCGATCTCTAAGGCCTTCAGAAGAGATCGCGCCTTGCTATCTATGCCAATGCTTTTAGCCCAGCGAATAAGGTTCTCAAGCTCAGCAATTTCAGCCTCAAGTTTCTGAAGATTGATCTCTTTTGTGGCAGATTCCTCTTCTGACTCAGTGATTTCTTCCATAAGCTCGTTTTCAAGTTCTTCTTCGCTAAGAATACGCTCAATTAATTGAATATCATTTTCTTCTTTTGGTTGATCCTTTATATTTTCTTTTTTGCTTTCTTCGCGGATTTTGATAAGGCGATCACGCAGAGCTTCTAAGGTTGCAGCTACTGCTCTTGGAGAAGATGCTAAGAGCTTTCTGGCAATGAGGATCATGAGATGACGATGTCGTTTTGGAAAAGCATAAGTATGCTCCCGCTGGAGATAGGATGAAATGGCCTCATAAAAACTTTGTTCATTATCAGAAGGGGTAAAAGGTTGCGTAATAAGACGTCTTTCGGTATAGCGAATGTATTCAATTACCTGACGGCGAAGAGTGCGATGGCAAAATTTTTGAAGGCGTTCTTTTAGTTCTGTCAGGTTACTATTTCGCCTCATGTATTGAGAACGAAAGGATTTGAGGTCTCCAAAGATGCGTTCGTCAATGAGAAGAGAAAGTCCATAAAGCTCAAGGAGCGAATTCTGAAGCGGGGTAGCGGTGAGAAGTATTTTAAAGCGATCCTCAAGAGCAAATTTTATATTTTGTCCAATGCGGTTGGAAGAACGGTAAACATTACGCAACTTGTGAGCCTCGTCTATAACCACTAAGTCCCAATTAACAGACCGAATGTAAGGTGCCATGCGGCTGGCATAGTGCATAGAAGTGATAACGATCCGGTCGCAGTCAAAAGGATTTTGGATTCCCCGAGCCATAGATTCTTTAAAAGATTTGGCATCAAGGATAATTGTTGGCAGGAAAAATTTTTCTTCTAATTCAAGAGACCATTGCTTACGAATAGAAGCCGGGCAAATAACCAGAAGCTTGCGTCTTCGCTCAGCCCAG
This sequence comes from Desulfobacterales bacterium, assembly GCA_027064715.1. Taxonomy (GTDB): domain Bacteria; phylum Desulfobacterota; class Desulfovibrionia; order Desulfovibrionales; family Desulfothermaceae; genus Desulfothermus. The sequence goes on along the minus strand of JAMOPG010000028.1, from coordinate 1,146 downwards.
AACTGACAAAGCACCAGGCCAGCTTCAATGGTTTTTCCAAGACCTACCTCATCAGCCAATAGAGCTCCTTTGGAGATAGGCGAACGTAGAGCAAAAAGAGCAGCTTCAATTTGATGAGGAGTAAGATCTACAGCAGCATCAAAAAGAGAACGAGAAAGACGGCTTAATTCTTGACCGCTTTGTTGGTTTAGAGCATAAGCATAGTATTTTGCATGGTAATTGGTAATCATCTCAGTATTTTTTGATTTTTTAAGCCGCTTTTATGGAATTTTTATAACATTGTTTTTAATCTTTATACAGTTTATACAGAATTCCTTATAAATTCTTTATATGCTTCACCAATTATTTCCAAATTTCTAATAACAGCATCAGCTGTTCTTTCATCATTTTCAAAGTCTTTATAAGTCATACCAGAAATATATCTCTTTATTTTCTCTATGCATTCCAAGATATCGTAAAGAAAAAGATTTGGATCTCTTTTAGACACTTACTAACTCCTCTTTTATACATAAGAACCAAAAAGATTAATCTCTTTAATGTGAAATTCTTTGGCTAATATTGATTTATGTTCTTGAAGAATATGCTTTATTTCTTTTAAAGCTTTAGCCTTCATAAAATTCAAACTCCTTTTTTCCTTGAATTTTAATTATGAAAAATTCATATCATTAAAAACAAGGTGGCTCAAGCTTTTATCCAGCAATTCTCGGTGAGATTATAGAGGTAGTATTTACAAAGCAACTGAGAAAAATAGAAATTATTTTTTCATAAAGTTTTCAAAAAAAGATATATAAAGAACTTATCTAAGTGCCTATTATGAAAGTAAAAAATTAACAAAGTTGATCAGTTTCTGACCAAGAATTGCTGATTCTCAATAAAAATGGTATAAAATTAATATGATTTTTGAATACGATATGAAGAATATAAATACAGAAGAGTTTGATAAACTTTTTGATAATGGGAAAAGCATTATTGACTATCTTGATACCAGTAAGGCTGAACATCCAAATCTCAAATCCAGAAGAGTAAACATTGATTTTCCTTTATGGATGGTTCAGAAAATAGATGAGAAAGCGAGAATACTTGGGCTTTCAAGACAGGCATTAATAAAAATGTGGATTGCTGAGAAACTAAAGTCTGAAACTGCAT
>JAMOPG010000027.1 GCA_027064715.1 Desulfobacterales bacterium | reverse complement strand
ATGGCTTATCTGGGTTATTACTCGTTTTGTGGGAGATTTTGCTATTGCACCATTGGATTTGAGAGACTTATGATACTCTTCCACTTTCCATCTTTTTTGATAGATTGTGACTATATGGTCACCAGAAAGTGATACATCAGAGCATACAAGATAAAGTTTGCCTGTGCTTCCCTCTTTGTTTGTAAAGACTCGGCATGTCAATATAACTTCTTTGCCATCTCCTCTTAAATAGCCTCGCACACATTCTTTATCTCTTAGCCCCAATGCATCTACTCTCTCAAAAGACCTTTTAGCTTGTCTTCTAAACTCCTGGCAAAAAGACGATTGCTTTTGATGGCTGCAATAAAATGCTTGTTGTGTTTTGTGATGAACTCAAAATTCTCCTTAGAAGCAAACCAGCTGTCCATTAATACATACGTAAATGAAATTTGTCTTTGAATCGCTCCTTTTATCAAATTACGCGCTATTTCATTCTTTGTTACTTCTGAACAACGTTTCTTCTTTCCTTTTTCATCAATAAACTCTGTTGTCTTTTTCACCACTTCAAACCCAACTGGAATTGAAATACCATTTGAATGCTAAAGCAAATTGAGGATATTGAATCCTTTAACATTCCTACCTTTACTGGGGTCGTAGTGCCAACATACAATCTCATTTTCATCTGTCCACTGCTTTTCCACTATAGTGTCATCTATTATTAGACACCCTTCCTCTGATTCTACTTGTCTCACAACCTTTTTAACCTTCCATAAGCTTATCTACTAGTTGTTTCAATTCTCCAGCCATAATAACAAAATCTTCAATAGCCTTTCTTGTATTCTCTGTGTTTTCAACCGTTGATTCAGATATCTCGTTTATTTCATTTATTGCTCTAGTAATTTCATCGCTAGCAGCAGATTGTTCTTCAGATGCAGTGGCAATGGCTCTGATCTGGTCAGAAATTGATACAACCAATTCCACGATTTCTTGCAAGGCTAATTTAGATTCTTGAGAAAGTTCTGTACCTTTGGCAACAGATGTTGCAGCATCTTCCATGAGTTGAAAGTCCTTATTTACTTCTTCCTGTATCTCATTTATGGCTTCCCCTACCTCTTTAGTGGCATCCATCGTCTTTTCTGCTAATCTTCTAACTTCATCTGCCACCACGGCAAATCCTTTTCCAGCTTCTCCTGCTCTGGCTGCTTCTATTGCAGCATTTAATGCAAGCAAATTAGTTTGGTCTGCAATATCTGAAATAATAGACATTACCTGAGAAATTCCGTCTGCTTTTTGTTTTAATACACTCATATTATCTTTTAATCGTTCAGTCAGTACATTTATCTCATTTATGGCTGTTACAGCATGATCCACAACTTCAGCTCCTTTTTCTGCACGATTTTTGGCATTCTCAGCATTTTCTGCTGCTGCAGCTGCATTTTTTGCCACTTCCAATACTGTAGCATTCATCTCTTCCATTGCTGTGGCAGTCTCTATAATACGTTGTTTTTGTATATTGGCACCCTCAACTACTTGATCTGCTTCAGAAGAAAGTTCGTCTGTAGAAGATACTATCCTATCTGAGACCTCATATATCTTTTCTCCTAATTCCCTTAATTTCTTCTCATTCTCTTGAGCTACTTTTAATGCCTCTTCAGCCTCTATTTTTGCTTGTTCTGCTTCCTTTGCCATTATTTCACTTTGTTTTGATGCTTCTTGAGCTTTTTTTATTTCTTCTTTTAGTTTTTCTACCATATTGTGCATAGCAGAATTTAATAATTCCAATTCATTACTCTGTTTCTTTCCACTAGAATCATCTAATAATAATTTATCTTGTGTGGAATATTCTTCACCAACTTCCTGGGCAAACTTTGCAAGAGATACAATGGGATCAACCAAAGACTTTTTTATCCATCTCCAGACCACTAAAATTATAAAAATCCCAATAATAATACTTAATATACAAATAGTTTTCAAAAGTGCTACCTTTTTATCAGCTTGTTTTTGTAAGAGAAATACTCCCTTATTCATCTCTTTTAATAGTTTTATATTGTTATCTAAAACATATTCTAGAGAGACTTTATCTGTAGTTTTTACAATTTTCTGAAGATGTTGTTTCATTGGAATCCAGATTTCTTTCACCTTTTTCAATTGGTTCAAGGCCACTCCATGTGCAGGAGGTAAAAGTTGTTTGGGACCATTAGGGTCTAAAGTAACAGGTGCATATCCAGAAGCAATTAGTGCATTCAAAGTGACATCAAAGACCTCAATACTTTTTAATAGGTTTTCTTTCTCTTTAGTTCCCCGCTCTCCTTTATTTTTTGCATACATAAGTTCCAAAACTTCTTTACTCATCTTTTGACTAAGCATCCTTTGTCTACCAGCCAGATTTATCACTATTCCATCACTTTTCTGTTTACGTACCACCACCAAAGTTGTTACAGCCAGTAGTACTGAAATAAAATACATACTCAGCAAAACAATTAAAACTCTTGTCCTTATACTCATATTGGCCCTCCTTTTTAGATGAACAGTAAATAGTGCCAAGCAAACAGCATATATATAAATATAATCTATATCTTCACTATTGTAAATATCATGCTAATATGATTTTTTTGCCTTGAAATTTCTCCTAGGCATAACCACATAATTAAAATTGCTCTATAGATTGCTAAATAAAAATTGAGTAGGTTTTGGAATGCGAGTATATAAATCCAAAAGCCTGTTGATCAAAATTTGTTGAAAATATTTAAGCAGTTATGCTTAAAATCATTATTCCCTAACTAAGATCACAAGTGAAATAAAAATAAATAACATACCAATAATACTTAAGAGTGTTGGGGATTCTTTGAGCACTGTTATACCAAGAAATGTAGCTGTGAGTGGTTCAGCAAGGGATAGGGTTGCTGTTTCTGATACACGGATTAGTTTAAGACCATTGGCAAAGAAAAAATATGAAAGGGCAGTGGCAAATAACCCAAGATGTAAAATTACAGCTATTCCTATAAATGTGAATAAAGGGGATATGTCATTTATTAAAATAAAAGGTGTAAGTAAAATACCTCCACCTAAAAATAATAAACCCACCACACTATTTGCACTGTGTTCTTTTAACAACTCCTTTGTAGAGAATGTGTATAGGGTGTATGTGAGACCTGCACCCAGACACAGTAATATCCCTACAAGATTAAAGGATGCATTTATGTCAAACATGGGGATACTTATAAAAATAAGTCCTACTATTCCTAACATTGTAGAAACTATCCATCTTTTGGTCTGTTTTTGTTTTAAAAAGATCCATGACAAGGTCCCTGCAAATATAGGAGAACTTCCGATGCCTACCATGGTACCAACTGCCACCCCAGCCATTCTCACTCCATAAAAAAACGTCAATTGGTACAACGCAATCATTATCATGCCTGAGAAAAGATGTTTTAGGTCCCATTTTTTGGATAGATCAAAATCTTTTTTTAATAAAGCATATAAAAAAAGTATTAATCCTCCAATAAATATCCTGAATGCACCAATAACAGAGGAGGGTACATCAGAGGGTACTAAACCTTGTGATGTGCCAGTTGTTCCCCATAACATAGCTGCCAAAATTACAAACAAGTGACCTTTGTTCATATGGTTGGTCTCCCAGAAAAATAAAAATTTTTCTTTAAAAGTTCAAAAGTTCTATTTGCCAATTTTTTAAGGCCTATATCTAGCTCAACTAGAGGATCTAGAGCTTCTATTACTATCCTTTTCCTCCAACCTCAATACCCATTGCCTTAAAAAGGAGTTAAATATTTACGCATTTCTGTATACTAAAATCTTGCAAGATTAAATTAATTCGTTTTTTTTGTTTCAAATCCTCAATAAATGACCATTTTTCTTTAACCAATTTTTGTATTTCTCATAATTTGGCATAAGCATTTTAACTTTATTCCAAAATGACTTTGAATGATTCATTTCTTCAAGATGA
>JAMOPG010000026.1 GCA_027064715.1 Desulfobacterales bacterium | reverse complement strand
AGAAACAATAGATAGAAAAACTTTGCATGATTTAATATATATTTGGTCTTATGAGTTGGAATAACAATGAGCTAAATAATACTTTGATGGGGTTGTAAATAAAATAATAAAAATCTCCCTTTGGGGGTTGAGTATTTTTGTATTTAACAATCTAAAAATTTTTTCAAACTCTAAGTTGGTCAGGGAAAGTGGGGAAGTTTTTTGGTTATGAGAAAGATCTCCCGAGGTATGATTATAGCTGTAGATATTAAGTGACCCTAATAAGGCAGCCGTGGAACAGTGATATGTAGAATTATTTGAAAAATAGTATTATGGTTGGTTATATGAAGATGTTTAGTTATTAAAAGTTCAGTTTTTACTTTTAGTAATTAGAGTAGGTATTAGTCAATGTTTTTAGAAAAATGGATTTTTAATGAGAATGTGATAGTTTTGTATTTATAGCAAAAGATATCAGGTATATGTTTGATTCGTAAAAGAAACTAATTAGTAAGGTAAGGTTATTACAATGCAAGATAGTTTTTTAAAAAATAAAAGAGTGCTGGTTACCGGGGCGTGTGGAACAGTAGGTAAAGAATTAGTAAAAAAGTTATTAAATTATGATATAAAAGAGCTTCGACTTTTAGATAATAATGAATCAGCGATATTTTTTTTAATGGAAAAGTACAAAGACTTTAGACATATTACTTGTTTTTTGGGAGATATAAGGGATAGAGAAAAAGTATTTAGAGTAGCAAAAGGAATAGATATTATATTTCATTGTGCCGCTTATAAACATGTAATTTTATCAGAATATAATCCATTTGACGTTATTCAGACAAATCTGATAGGAACACAAAATGTGATATTGGCGGCTATGAACTGTGGTGTGAAAGTAGTAATCAATACAAGCACTGATAAGGCTGTTAATCCTACAAATGTGATGGGCGCTACGAAATTGCTTAGTGAAAAGCTTATTACGGCTGCAAATGTGGCTCTGTATGGACATAACACAATATTTTCCTCTGTGAGATTTGGCAATGTAATTGGATCCCGCGGTTCAGTTATGCAAGTTTTTGTGAAACAAATAAAAGAAGGGGGGCCAGTAACTCTCACAGATCCAAGGATGACGCGCTTTATTATGACAATAGATGAGGCAGCCGAACTTGTGCTAAAGTCAGCGGAGCTTGCTAAAGGGGGCGAGGTATTTGTAACTAAGATGGAAGTCATAAAAATATCAGATTTAGCTAGAGCAACGATTGACCTGTTAGCACCACGGTTTGGGTATACACCAGAAAATATAAAAATAGTGGAGATAGGAGCAAAACCCGGGGAAAAACTTTACGAAGAACTCATGACGCAGGAAGAAGTAAAAAGGAGCCTTGAGCTTAAAGATATGTTTGTAATTCTTCCAGCTTTTAAAAATATTTATGCTAAAGCTGATTATACCTATCCTGAAATGATAAAAGAATGTTTGGAAAGGCCTTACATTTCTTCTGAAGAAGAACCTATGGTATATGAGAAGCTGAAGGAATATTTAGCTTCTAAAAAAATATTAACACATGTAATGGAAGAGATGGAGATAACACCATGAGAGTCATAATCTTAGGAGCAGATGGTTATTTAGGATGGCCTACTTGTATGTACTTTTCGGCTAAGGGCCATGAAGTAGTGGGGATAGACAATTATTTTCGCAGACAAGCAGCATTAGAACTTGATTGTGAGCCCTTGATTCCTACCCCAAACCTTACCCAGCGAGCACGAATTTGGAAGGAGTTAACAGGGAGAGACATTTATGTTCATATTGGAGATGTGATTAATTATCCTTTTTTAAAAGAGCTTTTTGAGCGTTATCGACCGGAAGTAGTGGTTCATTATGCTGAGCAGCCTTCAGCTCCCTATTCTATGATAGACAGAGACAAAGCGGCCTTCACCGTCCAAAATAATTTGATTAGTACTTTGAATGTAGCTTATGCAGTTAAAGAGGTAGTCCCAGAATGTCCTATTATAAAAATAGGCACCATGGGTGAATATGGAACTCCAAATATAGACATAGAAGAAGGATGGATAGAAATCGAACACAAAGGAAAGAAAGACAAATTTCTTTTTCCCCGTCAGGCCAGTTCTCTTTATCACACCACTAAAATTCAAGATACAGATATGTTATGGTTTTATGTGAGGACATGGGGCATTAGAGTTACAGATCTCATGCAAGGGCCAGTGTATGGCATCTCAACAGAAGAGGCAGACAAGGATGAACGTTTGATGCCCAATTTTCATTACGATGAAATATTTGGTACAATACTCAATCGTTTCGTAGTTCAAGCTGTAGTTGGGCATCCGCTTACGGTTTATGGAAAAGGGAAACAGATAAGGGGATATATAAACCTAAAGGATACTCTTGCATGTGTATATTTAGCGGCTTTGCATCCGCCTAAAATGGGTGAGTTGCGGATATTCAATCAGATAACCGAAACTTTTTCAGTACTAGAATTGGCGGAAAAAGTGCAGAAGGTGGGGGAAAGATTAGGATATCGAGTTGAAGTGAAGCATTATGAAAATCCTCGAGTTGAGAAGGAAGAACATTATTACAATCCGAAATATACGGGCTTAAGAGAGCTAGGCCTCAAGCCCCATTTTTTAACAGATAACGTGCTGGAAAAAATGTTTAAAGTGGTAGAAAAATATAAAGGGCATATTAACCAATTTGCTATTTTTAGGGGGATAAAGTGGAAGTAGAAAAATTGAATTTGCCTAAAAATTGGCTTATTACTGGAGGATGTGGATTTATAGGTGTCAATCTGGTAGACAAACTGTTGCGAGAGTTTCCTCAAGTTAATATCAGAATTTTGGATAATCTTAGTGTAGGAACTAGAGATGACTTAAAAGAGGTTTGTGAATTTCAGGAGATTTTCACTCAAGATATTAAGGACACTCCTAAAGGAATTGAGCTTCTGGTTGGAGATATTAAGGATTATGAAATTTGCCTTAAGGCTTGTAAAGGTGTAGAAGTAGTTGTGCATTTGGCCGCTAGTACAGGGGTTCCTCAATCTGTAGAAAATCCACGTAGAGATATGGAAATGAATGTGCTTGGTACCTTTAACATGTTAGAAGCATCACGGCAACAAGAAGTTGAAAAATTTATTTTTGCTTCTTCCGGAGCGCCTTTAGGAGAGGTGGAACCTCCAATTCATGAAGAAATTGCACCAAAACCCGTTTCTCCATATGGAGCCAGTAAGTTATCAGGAGAAGCTTATTGTTCGGCTTATTATAGAAGTTTTGGTTTAAAAACTATTGCTTTACGTTTTGGAAATGTGTATGGTCCAAGGTCCAAACATAAGGCAAGCGTTGTAGCGAAATTTTTTAAAAATGCTCTAAATGAAAAACCCTTAGAAATATATGGAGATGGAAAACAAACGCGAGATTTTATATACATTGATGATTTGCTTCAGGCTATTTTTTTGGCAGTCAAAGCAGATGTTGGCGGAGAAATTTTTCAAATAGCTACTTATAGAGAGACAACCGTTAATGAGATAGCAGAAAAAATTAAAGGGTTAGTGGAAGAAGTTACGACTAAGAAGGTAGAGGTAATTTATTCCTCGCCTCGCCCTGGAGATGTAAAAAGAAATTATTCCGATATTACTAAAGCAAAGAAGATTTTAGGATATGAGCCTTTTTACGACGTGGATAGGGGATTAAGGAAGACATTTGAGTATTTCAGGGACAAAAACAAATAATGAAGTTAAACAACCAGAAAAAAATGCTTTTAATAACCAAAGACAAATATCCCCCATTTTGGGGGGATATAGCGGTTTTGTTTTGCAAAAAATTTCCGGAAAATGGTTCTTCTGTTGATTTAGTAATGGAAAATTCTGATTTTTTTTCTCAAAATTTTGTAACTAACTTTTTGAATTCCACTATTTATGTTAGAAAAAAATCTACAAATATTTTTGAAAAGATATTTAATATTTTCAATAATTGTTTTTTTGTGTTTCGTCTTTCCTTCAAAAACAAATATAATGTTATTTTGGTAAGGGATAAAAT
>JAMOPG010000025.1 GCA_027064715.1 Desulfobacterales bacterium | reverse complement strand
ACCAGACTTTGAGCCGCCTTTTTTCTGGCCTCTTCTTGCAAACCCATAAATTTTGGTACCGCAACCGCTGCCAAAATCCCCAAAATAATGAGCACTGCAATAATTTCAATCAGTGTAAAACCCTTTTGCCTGTTTTTTCTCCTTTCCATAAAAACCTCCTTACTTTTTTTAAAATCCTCTCCCTAATTAATTGATAGTATAACTATATCTTTAATGTCAATATAAAAATAAAAAAAGAGCCATTAAAAAACAGCAAAATATCCTTTAAATTTAATAAGATGTTTTCTAAAGTCTATAGTATTCCGCAGAATTTGATATAATTGAGACATTATGCTCTAGACTTCAAAAACAGATAAAAGTAAGCTTTAGAGCAAGAAAGATGGAAGTTTTATAAAAAGATAGATAAAAGATTTTTTTTTCAAGAAAAACAAAATCATGGACATTATATAAAGTTATAGGGATAACTCTAATTCAAAAATCAAGAGCTGGCCCCAGTCAGCTTAATATGAAAAATCCATTTTTTATGAGGGGTCTTCCTTGCCTAGTTGACATTGACACTGTTTGTTTAAGTGTTTAAGTATTGTTACAAAAAATATGGGGTTTTTTGATATGAGCAGGGAGTTAAGTGACAGGGAAAAAGAAGTGTTGTCTGTTGTGGTGGAGGGTTTTATTGAGACAGGTTCTGCAGTGGGATCAAGATATGTGTCAAAAAAGTCTAAGCTAAATTTAAGCCCTGCCACGATGAGGAATATAATGGCGGATTTGACAGATATGGGTTATTTAAAACAGCCACACACCTCAGCAGGAAGATTGCCATCACAAAAGGGGCTTAAATATTATTTGAGTTATGTGTTTAAGCCCCAGCCTATATTTAAAGAAAAAGAAAAGATTAAAAAGTATTTTGATTCCACAATGGGATATGAGTTTTCTGAGCTTTTGGAGATGACCTCTAAATTTATCTCAAATGAGACAAAGTTAGTGGGAATAGTAATTTCCCCACCAGTGTCTTTTATGCGATGGAAACATATAGATTTTGTATTGGTGAAACAAGGGTTGGTGTTGGCTATTTTAGTGTTTGAAGGTGGGATGGTTCATAATAGATTGGTGAGCTTAGAACATACCAATATCACAAATGATGATCTTACCAAATTCAGTAATTATTTAAATGAGAAATTTTCTGGAAAATCTTTATATGAAGTAAAAAAGATTATAAAAAAAGAAATAGAAGATGCGAGTAATAAATTTAATGAATTATATTTAAGTGCATTAAAACTTGCTAAATATACTTGTGATTCTGAAGACGAAAGGGAAATCTTTGTGGAAGGAGCGCATAAGGTCATAGAAGAGACTCAGTTAAAAGACATTGAAAGAATGAAAAATTTGCTGAAATTTATAGAAGAGAGGGGAGAGTTACTTAAGATTTTAGAAAAAATAGAACAAGGTGAAGGCATATTCATAGCTTTTGGCAATGAGTTGTTTGGGTCAGAATTGGAAGAATGGACCATTATTTCATCACCTTATGGCCTTGAAGATGAATCCACAGGTATAATTGGAACCATAGGCCCCCTCAATGTAGACTATTCAAAATTAATACCCCTAGTTGACTATATCGCAAAGATGCTTAATAGGATACTTGAGACCAGGTTATAATTTTTACAAGTTTATCCCGCCAATTTTTGTTTAAATTGATTTGGTTAAATTAAATCAAAAATTTTTATATTTAGAACGCAAAGGGGAGGTTGTTGTTATGACTCAAGAGAATGTATCCATGGAAAAAGAAGAAATAAAAAATAGTGACACTGATTTAAATGATGCTACTGAAAACAAAAAAGAAGAAAATAATGATGAAAATAAAAAGGAGATAGATCTTGAAGAATTAAAGAAATTGTGTGAAGAGCATATATGTGTGGAATGTCCTGTTAAAAAACAAATGGAAGAAGAGATGTTGAGGGTGAAAGCAGATGCTGATAATTTTAGAAAAAGGATGGAAAGGGATAAAGAACAATTTTTGAAGTATGCAACAGAAAAGGTTTTAGAAGATATTGTTCCTGTAATAGATAATTTAGAGCTTGGTTTAGAACATGCCAAAAAGGTTGAGGCATGTAAAGACATAGTTACAGGGATAGAAATGACTTTAAATATCTTGCTTTCAACATTAAAAAATCATGGACTTGAACAAATTAAAACAGAGATAGGGGATGATTTTGATCCAAACTACCATGAAGCAATGGCACAAGAAGAAAGGGAGGACATGCCTCCAGGCAAAATATCTTTAATAATGCAAAAAGGATATAAAATAAAGGACAGGATATTAAGACCAGCAAAGGTCATGGTGAGTAAGGAAAAAGAAGACCAGAAAAATGAAAATTAAGCCTTTACAAGTAAAAAAATGGATTTATTTTCTACAATAGAAATCAAATCGACTATAAGGGAGGAATAAGTTATGGGTAAAATAATAGGAATAGATTTAGGAACAACCAATAGCTGTGTGTATGTCATGGAGGGGAAAGAGCCTAAGTGCATTCCCAGTCCAGAAGGTGGACGGACAACTCCATCTATAGTTGCATTTACAGACAAAGAAAGACTTGTTGGAGAGCTTGCAAAAAGGCAGGCAGTCACTAATCCCAAAAGGACTATTTATGCAATAAAAAGGTTGATGGGAAGAAAGTTTGATGCTCCGGAGGTGCAACAATGGAAGAATCGTTGTTCTTATAATATAGTTCCTGGTCCAAACAACGATGCTTATGTGGAGGTTGATGGTAAAAAATATAGTCCTCCAGAGATCTCTGCAATGATTCTAAAAAAATTAAAAGAACAGGCAGAGGCATATTTAGGGGAGCGGGTTACTGAAGCAGTAATTACAGTGCCTGCCTACTTTAATGATGCTCAAAGACAGGCAACTAAGGATGCAGGGAGGATCGCAGGACTTGAGGTAAAGAGGATAATAAACGAGCCAACAGCGGCATCGTTGGCTTATGGTTTTGATAAGAAGGTAAATGAAAAAATAGCAGTATATGACCTTGGTGGTGGAACATTTGATATCTCAATACTTGAGGTTGGAGACAATGTTGTTGAAGTAAAGGCAACAAATGGTGATACCTTCTTAGGTGGTGAAGATTTTGACCAGGCCTTATTAAATTATATTATTGAAGAGTTTAAAAAAGAGACAGGTATTGATTTAAGTAAAGATCCAATGGCCTTGCAGAGGTTAAAAGAGGCTGCTGAAAAGGCCAAAAAAGAACTATCTACTGCTCTTGAGACTGAGGTTAATCTTCCATTTATCACTGCTGATCAGAGCGGTCCAAAACATTTGAACATGAAGATAAGCAGGGCCAAATTAGAGGCCTTAACAGAACATTTAGTAGAAAGATCTTTAGAGCCCTGTAAAAAGGCCTTGGCTGATGCTGGACTCACAGTAAATGACATTGATGAAGTAATATTAGTTGGTGGAATGACTAGAATGCCTCTAGTGCAGAAAAAAGTGGCAGAATTCTTTGGGAAAGAGCCCAAAAAAGGAGTGGATCCTGATGAAGTAGTTGCAATGGGTGCTGCTATTCAAGGAGGTATCTTATCTGGTGATGTAAAAGATGTATTGTTGTTAGATGTAACTCCACTTTCCTTAGGAATAGAGACATTGGGTGGTGTATTTACAAAGATTATTGAAAGAAATACTACAATACCAACTAGAAAGAGTCAGATATTTACCACTGCAGCTGATAATCAGACTTCTGTATCAATTCATGTGTTGCAAGGAGAAAGACCACTTGCAAAGGATAATATGAGCCTTGGAAGATTTGATCTTGTGGGTATACCTCCAGCACCAAGGGGAGTTCCTCAGATAGAAGTTACCTTTGATATTGATGCCAATGGAATTGTAAATGTATCTGCAAAGGACCTAGGTACTGGAAAAGAACAATCTATCAGGATTCAGCCATCCAGTGGTCTAAGTGAAGAAGAGATTCAGAGAATAATAAAAGAGGCAGAAGCCCATGCTGCTGAAGATGAAAAGAGGAAGAGGCTCATTGATTTGAGAAACCAGGCAGATCAATTGATATATACTACTGAAAAATCTATTAGAGATTTAGGCGATAAAGTGGATGCATCCCTTAAAGCTGAGTTAGAGCAGAAGATAGAAGATTTAAAGAAAGTATTAGATAGTGAAGACGAAAATGCCATAAAGAGTGCAATGGATGCTTTAACTCAATCATCCCATAAATTGGCAGAGCTCTTATATCAGCAACAGGCAAGTGGTCAGGGAGCTAATGCAGGAGCTCAAGGAGCCAGTGCTGGGAGTGGTAATACTTCCTCAAATCAAGATGATGATGTGGTAGATGCTGAATATAGTGAGCAAAAGTAAGTGTGCTTGACAGATAAAAACCTGCCTTCTAATCTTTAAGGCCTGGATTTGAAAAAATCCAGGCCTTTTTTGTTATTTTTAAGATAACCATTAATTGGGATAGGGATCATATGAAATTTAAAATTTTTTTAGGGATTATTACCATTTTTTTTGTGGTATCTTGTGGGCCCAAAAAAAAGATTTACATTCCTGAAAAAAGGATATCAAACCTGGAAAGGGGAAACTATCTTTGGAAAATAGGGGATAGAAAAAGTGCATGTGAAAATTATAAAACCGTGTTTAACAATCCTAATACACCTGTTGAGTTAAAGATTTTTTGTGTGAAAAGGCTAATTATATGTGCAATAGATGCAAATGAGTTTGAACTAACACAACAGCTTTTTAACAGATGGAGATTAATTGATCCATCCTATGATTTAAAATGGGATTATTATAACCTTTATTTGAATTATCTTTTGAAAAAAGGTGATATCAGTGGATGTTATACCTATATTAAACAAAAAATAGATGCTACTACCTCTGATAAAGTAAAGAAAGAGTTCTTTATTCTAGCACAAGAGATTTCTATAAAATATAATAAGCTGGATATAGCTAGAAGATTATTTGCAGACTATTTTGATTTATTTAGTGAAAGAGAAAAAAAAGAGATCTTATCTCAGCTTTTGACAAAAATAAGACAAGAGAAAAAAATAGTTGAAGATTACCCAATTTCAAATCTAGATTTCACACTTTTTCCAGATAAGTTGATTGCATGGAATAACGTAATATTTTTATTACAACAACAAGATATTTCCTGGATTCAAGGATATAAGATCTTAAAAAAGATTATATCTGAGGATACATTAGTTGCCTATCTTTTAAAAGATGAATTTAAAATACTGAAGGAAAAATATGGGGTGCCTAAAATAGAATTGGCACTTTTGCTTCCATTTACCTCGTCTTATGAAAAGGTCTCTCTAGGCATCTTAAGGGGAGTTGAGGCTGGAATATGGGAACTAGAAAAGCTTGGCGTGGATATAAAGGTAAGGGTCTTTAATACTGGGGCCAAGGATTGGAAAAAAAGATTCTTAAAATATGCTAAAAAAGGAATGATAGTTGGTGGGCCAATTAGGATGGAGGTTTGGAGTGATATATTAGAAGATGATCTTCCAGAGAAATTTAATTTTTTTGTGTTTAGGTCTTATATACCATTGGAGGGAAGCAAGGGCCTTAGATTTTTCCCAAGTAGAACAGATCAGGCAAGGGCATTGGTTAAGTATTTAAAAGAGAATTTTGATGTATGTTCCTATGCAATATTTTATCCCAAGGGTGAATATGGGAGATTGCTTGGAGAGGCCTTTTTTAATGAGGTGAAAAAGATGGGATGTGATGTTACAGCAATTTCCTGGTATGATCCAAATAATACCAGGTCGTGGCAGAAGAGAGTGGAGGAATTTTTAGGTGCTCCTGCATATATTTTTAAAGAAAAGGATGAGGAAAAGATAAAAAGGTTTATACCAGATATTAATTTTCAAGCTGTATTTATACCTGATTCTTTTCAAAATGCGAGGATATTAATACCCAGTTTTTTTTACTATAATGCAAAATCACTCTATTTTTTAGGAACCACACTTTGGGAAGGAGAGAATAAGGATCTTACCTCACTTGAATACTCATTATTTAAAAAAACCTACTATCCATCTCCATGGAGGCGTGATAAAGACAATGTGCAACAAAATCAATTAGATAAAAATCTTGAAATACTATCCAAAAGGGATATAGATTTTTGGAGTTGTCTAGGTTATGATTTTTTTAGATATGCATTTTATTTGTCCACTGAAATAAATAGTAATAGGAAGAGAGATTTGAACATTGATAAATTTAAGTGGACCATGGCTCCAATTCATTGGGATGAAAAAGGCGTGGCCCATCAAGATATGTTTGTTATAAAAGTGACACAAACACAGAATTAGCTTTTTAAATTAACCAAAAAAATATGGGAGATTATTATGAAGATATCTAAAGAAGAGGTGCAAAACATAGCAAAACTTGCAAGGCTTGAGATAGCAGAAGATAAAATGGAATTATTTTCAAGGCAACTAAGTCAGATTCTGGAATATATGGAGCTTTTATCTGAAGTGGATACAACTGACGTAGAGCCCCTATACTCGCCCATTGAGCACATGACACCATATAGAGAAGATGAAGTCATAAGAGAATATTCCAGGAAAGAGGTCTTGTCCAATGCACCAGAGGATGATGGCAAATATTTTATAGTTCCTAAGGTAGTAAATTAGGTCAATTACTAAAGAAAAGAGGGAGTTATATGGAGATATATAGACTTTCAGCTATTGATATCAAAGAGGGGATATTAAAGGGTGATTTTAAGGTAAAAGAGGTAGTTGAGGCATATTTGAAAAGGATAGAAGAAACAGAAAAAAAGATTGATGCCCTATTGTTTGTAAATAGTGAGCAGGCATTAAAACAAGCAGAAGAGATGGATAAAAAAGGTCCTGATCCTGAGAAAAAATTGTGGGGAGTTCCAGTTGTTGTTAAAGATGTATTAACTACAAGAGACATTAAAACTACTTGTGCATCAAAGATGTTAGAAAATTTTGTGCCATTTTATGATTCTGAAGTAGTAAAAAGGCTGAAAGAGAGTGGAGCCATAATAATAGCAAAGTCAAATATGGATGAGTTTGCCATGGGCTCGTCAACAGAAAATTCGGCCTTTAAAATAACCAAAAATCCATGGGATCTAACACGGGTTCCAGGGGGATCAAGTGGTGGTTCTGCGGCTTCCACAGCTGCATATCAATGTCCTGTATCCATAGGAACAGACACAGGCGGATCCATCAGACAACCAGCGGCATTTTGTGGAGTAGTTGGTCTTAAACCAACTTATGGAAGGGTATCCAGGTTTGGACTTATAGCCTATGGATCTTCATTGGATCAGGCAGGTCCTATTACAAGATCTGCTAAAGACGCAGCCTTGGTTCTTTCTGTTATAGCTGGAAAAGACCCAAAAGACTCCACATCTTCTTCTGAACCTGTTCCTGATTATTTGGCCCTAATTGACAATTTTAAAGATCTAAAAGGAGTAAAGATTGCTCTTCCAAAAGAGTATTGGGAATATGAATTAGATAAGGATATTGACAAAAAATCTAAAGAATTTTTTGAACTTTTAAAATCCCTTGGTGCAGAACTTGTCTCAATTAGTCTGCCTCACACAAAATATGCTGTGGCCACTTATTATATTATTGTAATGGCAGAAGCCAGTTCAAATCTCGCAAGATACGATGGGGTGAGATATGGATATAGGGCCAAGGATGTAAAGGAACTAATTAAGATGTATACAAAAAGCAGAAGTGAGGGATTTGGTTTTGAGGTGCAAAGGAGAATTATTCTTGGGACCTATGTGTTGTCTGCTGGATATTATGATGCTTATTACAAGAAGGCAGCCCAGGTGAGACGACTAATTAGGGATGATTTTTTGTCAGCATTTAATAGTTGTGATGTAATCTTAACACCTGTATCTCCCATTTTGCCATTTAGACTAAAGGAAAAGATTGAGGATCCACTTCAGATGTATCTTGCAGACATCTTTTCATGTGGCCTCAATTTAAGTGGTCTTCCAGGTCTTTCCTTTCCCATTGGTTTAGGTGAGAGAGAAAAATTACCAGTGGGTGTTCAGTTTATAGCTCCTCCTTTTAAAGAAGAGGTCCTTTTGGGTATTTACAACAAAGTAGAAAAAGAGTTAACACCTTTACCTGAGCCTTATGGACTTGTTTCATGATAGGTGCAGTAGCTGTCAGTGGTGGAATAGATAGTTTTTTTGCCACGCATCTTTTAAAAAAAAGGGGAGACAATGTAGTAGCAATATTTGGAATATTCCATGATGGTCTTTTAAAGATTAAAGATGAGGTTATATCTAAATATAAAGAGTTAAATGTAACGTGTATTACAGTGGATTTAAGAGAAGAATTTGAAGAAAAAATAGTAAACTATTTTGTTGATCAATATATAAAAGGCAATACTCCCAATCCCTGTTGTTTGTGTAATAAATATATTAAATTTGGTTTGTTAAAACAAAGTGCCATGGATAAGGGATGCGATTTTTTTTCAACAGGTCATTATGTGAGATTAATAAACAAAAATAATAAGAAGTTTCTGTATAAAGGTGTTGATGAAAATAAAGAACAGAGTTATTTTTTATCTCTTGTTCCCAAAGAAAATTTAAATAACGTTGAATTTTTGCTGGGAGATTATAAAAAGCAAGATGTGAAGACTTTAGTTAAAGACACGGGGATGTCTCCTCCTATTTCACATGAGAGCCAAGAAATATGCTTTATAAAAGATAACTATAGAAGTTTTTTAAAAAAAAGCCAAATAACCCTTCCAGGACCAGGAAAGATAATTGGAACATGGGGAGAGGAACTTGGAATACATAATGGACTTTTTAATTATACAATAGGTCAGCGAAGGGGGCTTGGAATTCCTTATAAAGAACCCCTTTATGTTATAGATAAAATAGTCAATGAAAATATTTTGGTTGTGGGGACAAAGTCAGATTTGCTAAGAGATCATTGTATAGTTAAAGACATTAACTTTTTAGAAGATATTGTCAATTGGCCTAAAACAGTTTCAATAAAAGTAAATTATAACATGAAACCAACAAAAGCCAGTTGGGAGCTTTTAGAAAATAATGAGATTAAAGTTTATTTTGATAAAAAGATTCCAAGGCCAACACCGGGACAGATATGCTGTTTTTATTCTAAAGATCTAGTGCTTGGAGGCGGAATAATCAAAGATGACAAATAAAAAAAGATTTTTTATTTTCACACTTGGATGTAAGATAAATCAATATGAGTCAGAGGCTATAAGGGAAAGCTGGATTTCTAAAGGATTTGTTGAAGTAGAGGATGTAAAGGATGCTGATGTGGTTATTGTCAATAGTTGTGCTGTTACTGAGATGGCTGTGTCTGATGTAAAAAAATATATCAGAAGATTTTCAAGGGAGAATCCAAACTGTGAGATTATAGTAACTGGATGTGCTATTCCTAAATGGGAAAATGTAATTAAATCTTTTGAGAATGTAAAATATATTGTCCCTCAAAAGCAAAAGGCCATATTAAAAGATTATCCTGAGTTAGATATAAATAACAAACAGAGTATAGAACATTTTTCTTTGACAATTTCAAATTATTTTAGGGCAAGGCCAGTTGTTAAGATTCAAGATGGTTGTTCCCATTACTGCAGATATTGTATTGTGCCATTAACAAGGGGAGCGTCTGTAAGTCGTGATATAAGAGATATCTTGGATGAGGTCAAAAGGCTTCTTGATAATGGATTTCATGAGCTTATTATAAGTGGTATAAATTTAAGGGAGTTTAAGACCAGTTATAATGGCAAAGATATTGATGTGTGGGATCTGGTTGAGATAATATCTAAGATTATGGCTAAAGATTATAAAGGATCCAGGATTAGGTTAAGCTCTTTAGATCCATCACTATTAAATAATAAGGCATTGAGGGTCCTTAACACTTGTGAGAATATAGCTAAACATCTTCACCTTTCCATACAATCTGCAGATAGAGATATATTAAAAAAAATGGGTAGAGCTCATTATACACCAGATCACATTGAACAATTTATAGAAAAATTAAGTAATATTTGGAGATTGTTTGGACTTGGATGTGATGTGTTAGTGGGTTTTCCTGGAGAAAGTGACTCAAATTTTGAAAATACATATGAGTTTTGCAAAAGGATGCCTTTTACATATGCACATGTGTTTCAATATTCAAAAAGGCCAGGCACACCAGCAGCAAAGTATCCTGATCAAGTGCCAAAGCAGTTGAAAAAAGAGAGAAGCAGAAGATTGAGAGAACTTTTTGTTGGTAAGAAAAAAGAATTTTTAAAAAAACAGTTACAATTAAATAATGTATCTGTGGTGGTAGAAGATAGAGATAAGTTAGTTGGAATGAATGAATATTATGTTATTTGTGAGATATTAAATGGAAATAAAGGGGATTTAAAAAAAGGAGATCTAGTAAAGGCCAGACCAGTGTGTGTGGATTTTGAGAAAAAAAATCTTATTGTAAGTTTGGAGTAGTGGTGTGAGCATTCCTAAAAGACCTAAAGATGTCTTGTTAGTTTTATCTATATTATATAGTGATGTTGATGATATATGGGAAAGGGTATTGGATAATTTAATAGAACTATTTGGTCCAATTGAGCATATATCTGAGCCTATACCTTTTACAGAAACCACTTATTATGACAAAGAACTTGGAACTCCAATATTTAGAAAGATGGCAGCATTTTCAAACCTGATCCCCCCTGATACATTGCCAGATGTAAAGATAAAGACTAATGAAATTGAGATAAAATATTCCAGAGAAGATGGATCAAGGAGGTTTAATCTTGATCCTGGCATATTGTCATTTGAGAGATTTGTACTTGCCACTGGAAAAGAATACACACACAGGATATATTTGAAGCATGGCATATGGGCAGATCTCACACTTTTGTTTCAAAAGGGTAAGTTTCGAACTCTTCCGTGGACATATCCTGATTATGCAAAAAAAGAGCTTCAGGATATTTTATTAAGATATAGAGAGTTGTATAGAAAAAAAATAAAGAGATGAGGAAAAGTTAATGATCAAATCAATGACTGGTTTTGGCTTTTATGAGGATATAGATGATATATGTATGCAATATTGGGAAGTAAAAAGTGTAAATTCTAAAAATCTCAATGTAAAATTCAAGATACCTTCTTTTTTAAAAAGTGTGGAACACATCTGGTTAAAAGAAGTAAAAAATAAAGCAAGCAGAGGGAATATTGAGATATATCTAAATTTAAAGATCTTAAAAAAGACAGAGATCCCTTTTTCTATAAATGAAGGATTGTTAGATTTTTTGTTTGATTTTCTAAATAGTTATGCTCAAAAAAGAGGAGATATATTTGCCCCTGATTATAATAAAATTACCTCAATTCCGCATCTTTGGATAGAGACTCCTATTAGTGCAACATCTAATCTAGTGGAATCATTGTCAAAGGGATTGTCTAATGCCCTTGATTCTTGGAATAGTTTTAGGGAAAGAGAAGGGAAAAATCTTGCAGAGGATTTACTTGAGCGAATAAAGTTTCTTGTAGAAATAAAATCAAGAATAGAAAAAATCAGTAGCTTTTTAGTGGAAGAAAAGTTTGAATTATTAAAAAAAAGGGTTAAAGAACTTACTGAAAGGGCAGGGGTAGAGGTGGATGAAGAAAGATTTTTGCAGGAACTCGCTTTGTTAGCTGATAGACTTGATATATCAGAGGAATTAACTAGACTGGGAATCCATCTGGATGAGATGAATAAGGTGATAACCCAGGGTGGAATTGTTGGAAGAAAGTTAGATTTTTTGTGTCAGGAGTGCTTTAGAGAAATAAACACCTGTGGTAACAAAGCTCAGAATGCTGAAGTTAGTAAACTTGTTGTGGAGTTTAAAACAGAGTTGGAAAAGGTAAGGGAACAGGTGCAGAATTTAGAATAAATAAGGGGCACCTCTGATATGATAAAGGATGAGCTTTTAAATATTGGTTTTGGAAATTATGTGGTAGCATCAAGAATCGTCGGGATATTCAGCCCAAACTCTTCTCCAATGAAGAGATTAAGAGAGGAGGCAAGGGATGATCACAGATTGGTTGATGCAACTCAAGGGCGTAAGACAAGGTCAATTATTGTGGTGGATTCCAATCACGTATTTTTGTCAGCCCTGCAACCTGATACTTTAAAGCAAAGATTTATGGCAGAAAAAGGGAATGAAGATGACAAAGAATAGAGGCGTGGCATTAATTGTAAGTGGACCATCAGGAGTTGGTAAAGGTACTTTGATTTCCATGTTAATGAAGGAATTTAAAAATATTAAATTTTCAGTATCTTATACGACAAGAAAACCAAGAGAAGATGAGATAAATGGGGTTCACTATTTTTTTGTATCTAAAGAGGAATTTCAGAAAATGATAGAACAAGACAAATTTGCTGAATGGGCTCAAGTACACGGAAATTTTTATGGTACACCAAAACAAGAGATTGAACAAAAATTAAGACAAGGTGTTGATGTGATCTTTGATATAGATGTGCAAGGGGCAAGGCAGTTAAGAGGGACTTTAAGTGATGGAGAATTTGTATTTATCATGCCTCCATCAATGGATGAATTGGAAAAAAGGTTAATAAAAAGGTCTTCTGATTCTCATTTAGAGATTGAGATTAGACTTAAAAATGCAGAACAAGAGGTAAAACAGAGTTCTTTTTTTGACTACATTATAGTGAATGATGATCTGGAGAGAGCATATGAAAGCTTAAGGTGTATTTATTTGGCAAGTAAATTAAAAGTGAGGTCATAACTATGGAACAGCAACAAAAAGTGGAGAATAGACAAGACAAGATAAAAGGGGTTTTTTCTACACAAAGTTTAATAAAGGTTGGCACAGGTACAACCCAAAGAAAGACAGTACAAAAGAGCTACTGGTATGCTCAGGAGCTTGATGATGGGAATGTAGAAATACAGCCATTAAATAAAAATTATGTTCCTTCAGGCCCTAAAAAAATAATTAGTAAAGAAGAATTGTTAGAGAAGTTTAAACCAGAGCCAGAGTTTTATACATATGAAGTTTTACCTAGAATTAGAGAGCTAAATAAGACCATTGCCAGGGCTGACAGATATAGGATGAGGGGAGAGACTTACAGCGCTGAGTTTGAATACAAGAATGCTTTAAAAGTGGATGAAGAAAATATAAGGGCCAATTTTGGATTAGGACTTACTTATTTAGAAAGGGGGGATACTGAAAAGGCCAATGATATTTTTCAGAGACTTGTAAAATTAGATGCTGCTTTTGAAAAAGAGCACAAGCATTTGTTTAATGAATTTGGAATAAAATTAAGAAAAAATAAGATGTACAATCAATGCCTTGAATATTATAAAAGGGCTTTGGAGTTAGCAGATGATGATGAGCATCTTTATTATAATATTGCAAGATGTTATTTTGAGCTAAAAGATTTTCAGAAATGTAGAGAATATTTAAACAAAGCCCTTGAGCTAAATCCTGATTTTGAAGAAGGGAAAAAATTTCTTGCCTATTTAGACAAAAAAGGACTTAAATAATATATGTCTATGAACAAGACCTCATTATTTAGGTGGTCTATCAAACATGATGTGCCAAAAAAACATATTGCTTGTTTAAGAAAAATTTCGAGAGAGCTAAATATATCTTTTTTGCTTGCAAAGCTTCTTTGGGATAGAGGTATTAGATCCAAAAAAGATATTTATTTGTTTTTAAATCCATCCCTTAAGTATTTAAAACCTCTGTCATCTATAAAAAATCTTAAAGAAGCAGCTCGTTTTGTTGCGACTATCCTAAAACAGGGACAAAAGATAGCAATCTGGGGGGATTATGATGTTGATGGAATAACTTCTACTGCAATTTTAGTGGATTTTTTTAGAAAAAAAGGCTTTTCTCCAATATATTATATACCAGACAGATTTGAAGAAGGCTATGGTCTTAATATTTATGGACTTAAGAAACTGGTATCTCAAGGTGTCAAGTGTATAATTACTGTGGATTCAGGTATTTCTAATGTAGAGGAGGTGAAGTGGTTAAAAGACAAAGGAGTGCATGTAGTAATCACAGATCATCACTTGCCAGGAGATGATTTGCCAGATGCAGATTTTATAGTTAATCCAAAATTGGGTGGTGAAGGGTATTATAATGTAGCTGGAGTTGGTATTGCATTTTTGTTTATGGCTGCTCTAAATAAGGAATTTTCGCCCAGCTTAGATATAAGAGAGTATTTAGATCTAGTTGCTATTGGGACTATTGCAGATGTTGTTCCTATGGATTTGGACAACAGGATCTTGGTAAAAAATGGACTTTTAGTTTTAAATGAGACAAAACGTCCAGGTATTATAGCTCTTAAAGAGGTTAGTGGCTTAAATAAGGGGGCAAAGATTGGCACATATGAGGTTGGTTATATGCTTTCACCACGGCTAAATGCGTGTGGACGAATGGCAAAAGGTATGTTAGGTGTTGAATTATTGCTTGCTCAAGATATGAAATATGCACAAAAGCTAGCCAAAGAACTTGATACCTACAATGATTTGAGAAAAAAAGAGGAAGATAAAATCTTAAAAGAGGCTTTGGATAAGTGTGATAAAAAAGGTGATGTTCATGGTGTTGTTTTGTATAATGAAGATTGGCACGAAGGAATAATAGGGATTGTGGCATCTAGGATATGTGAAAAGGTATATAGGCCAACAATCTTGTTAACAGGGAAAAATGGCATTATAAAAGGTTCAGGCAGGTCCATTCCTCAGGTGGATTTATATGCAGTACTTAAAAGTTGCAAACCATATTTGAAGAAATTTGGAGGACATAAACAGGCTGCTGGGCTGTCACTTGAACCTCATATGATAGAAGATTTTGAAAAAGCGTTTGTTGAAACAATAAAAGATATGATTGGCGATGAGGATTTGATCCCCCAGATCACAATAGATTATACTATATCCTTTGCTGAGATTAATTATTCTCTTATCAAAGAGCTTGAGATGTTAGAGCCTTATGGTCCAGGTAATCCTGAGCCTCTGTTTTCTTCTTATAAATTATTTGTCAAAAAATCTAAGATAGTGGGTGAAGAACATGTGTTTTTAGAACTAAGAGATGAAATATCAAAAAGGACATTATGGGGTAAGGCCTGGAAGATGAAAGATTTTATCCCAAAGAATATAGAAGGAAAATATATAGATGTGGCCTTTTATCCCAAGATTAGCACCTATAATGGCTTAATAGGTATTGATCTTTACATAAAAGATCTTATTATTGCTTAGTATTGGTAATTTTAAAGAGATTAAGAATAGGGGGTATGTCATGGAAATAAATAGGATAGTGAGAGGGGTTGCTGGAGATGGTAATTATCGTGAGCGTAATTTTGGCAGTTTTTGTTTCTAACTGGTGGCTTTTGCTCACTCTTTTTGTGGGTATAAATCTATTTCAATCAGCTTTTACAAATACATGCCCATTGATGTGGTTGTTGAGAAGGAGGGGTGTAAAGGAATATAATAAGGCAAGTTCTAACTGAGCATGCTTAAAGTAACTTGCCATAAAAATTGATTTTTAAATCAAGGGCAAAAATATGCCCTTGATTTTTTTATTTTTTCAATAGAAATCTCCATGCACAGACCCAATCATCGGGGTGTTCATCTGGAGGACATCCTATGCATTCTGTTTTGATATTTTTGTCTATTCCATAAGCAAACCGTCTATATTCCACAAGCCCAGCTGATTTGCATGGATAGTCTGGAAGACCTTTTCTCTTTCTGGCAGATTGGACTCTACATTTCTTCATGTAAAATTCCAAGATATTATCGTGTACCCACTTTATCTCTTGAACATTTAAAAAGGCATACATTCTGAGTTTTAGTGCCTTTTCTAACCCTTTTAATCCAGGATTTTCTCCAAGATTTAAAATCCGTTTTATGGTCCATGCCTCAAATGGAGAAAACCAGCACCAGCATGTATCATTACACCTCTTGGCATCATTTAAATCTATAAGGTTTTCTACGCTCAAAAACCAAAGTCCATCATTGGCAAGCCACATCTTGGATATGGTCTCCATCATTGCCTCAAGTTTTTCGTCCTCTAGATCTAAGAGTTTTTGGGGAATGGATTCCTTAAATTCTATGCCCAAATCTTTGTTTAATCTATTGGTATGAACTTTTTTTGCCTGGTTTAACACATTGTCTAACACTTCCAATGCTCCTTCAAACCCCAGCTGATGTTCCACCTCTTTAAACCAAAAAACATGATGAAATATAAGCCTATGGATCATACTAAATAAAAACTCACACTTTTGTTCTTTGTTCATTTTTACATCTTTGAAACTAACAATACTCATTTTTCATCCTCCTTTATTTTGTTGCAAATGTTGTTATATTTTTTTATATCCCTTGTTAAGGATTTTTATGGTGGTATTTGAAATATTATTAATTCTTTAATTTTGTAGTAGAGGAGGAGCCGAAAATGGATTTTATATATAAAAAATTTGAGGTTGAAGAGAAAGATTTACAAAAAACACATAAATTGGGAGAGGCCAAGAGGGGATGGAAATTTGATCCTAAGGTTCATAATGTCTTTTTTATAGGACTTCGGGGTAGTGGAAAGACGTCTCTTGGGAGATTAGTTGCCAGTGAGCTTTCCATGGTTTTTGTGGACACAGATGAAGAGGTTGTGAAAAAGATTGGTAAAAATATAGAAGATTTTGTTAAGGATCATGGGTGGGACGAGTTTAGAGCAATAGAAAGTGAGATCTTAGAAGATATTTGTTCCAAAAAAGGACAGGTCATAGCTACTGGAGGTGGTATAATTTTAAAAGATAAAAACAGAGAACTTATAAAAAATTCGGGATTTGTATTTTATCTAATAGGCAGCATCCCAACTCTTATGTCCAGAATTTTAAATGATAAACAAAATAAAAATCGTCCTCCATTAACTCATAAGCCTTTAGAAGAAGAACTTATTTTATCTTTGAGAGAAAGAGAGCCACTTTATCTTTCCACTGCACATTTTGTTGTAAGTGCAGAAAAATCCCTGGATGAATTAAAACAAGATGTATACTTTTATCTAGGAGTGAAGAGATGAATCATTTTCACACATGGCCATTTGGTTCTGGCGTGTCTGACTCATTGTTGTTTATTATCTTAAAGTTTTTATTTATTGGTATAGTTCTTGGTGTGATTATATGGATTTTAAAATTATTTTTGGGTAATACAGATAACTTAAACAAAGAAGACCCCTTGGAAGTGCTGAAATTGAGGCTTGCCAAAGGAGAGATCTCTTTAGAAGAATTTGATAAGTTAAAAGAAAGGATATTTAAAGAGGAAAAATAAAAGTTTTTTTCTTGACACATAAAAATAAAGAAAGTATGAAAAAATGTTTCCTTTGATTTCTGGTTAAAATCAGATATTTTTTTAGAAACATCAAAGTCTTATTTTTAGGACATCATTGAAGGTGTCCTTTAATTTTATGATCTTAAAAAAATAAATAGGGACAAGTTATGGAATATTTAAGTGATTACAAAAGGCTAGGGGTGTATTGGATATGTTTAACCTTTAATTTTTACTAAGTATAGGTGGGGGCCATGGTTATAGGAAGACATATTATCGCAGATCTCTATGGGGTTAATAAAGGGCTTATCTCTTATGAGGATAAGGTGAAGGAGATTTTAGAAGAGATAGCAGAAAAGGCAAATCTCAACAAAGTGGGTTCAATGTACAAACAATTCCAACCATATGGGGTGACTGGTGTGATTCTTGTAGAAGAATCACACGTATCCATACATACCTGGCCTGAACATGAATTGGTTAATTTAGACATCTTTAGCTGCGGTGATGTGTCTAAAGTGGATAAAGCCTTTGAGCTTTGTTTAGAAAAATTTAAGCCTAAATCTTATCAACATAAAGTGATTGACAGAGGATAAAATGGATAGATTTAAAAATCAGATCTTGCAGTTTTGTATTGGTGGAGAAACATCAATCTATGAATTGATAAAAAGGCAAGATTTTTCTTTAAAAGAATTTTTTGAAAATATAAAAAAATTGTCTGATAAGGGTATATTAAAAGTAGAAAATGGAAAGGTTAGATTACGTGATGAGATTAAAAAAGAATATGGCTTTTTAGAGGCCATAGATGATCCTGGATGTAAAAATTGTGAAAAAACGGGCTATGAGATCAAGGGTTTTTTTGAAAAATTGAAAACAAAATGGCTTGAGGTAACAAAAAATAGACCTGAGGCAATTGAAGTATATGATCAAGGTTTTATTGCTCCTGATGGGATAATAAGGCGAGTGGAATTTATCTATGAACGTGGAGATCTGTTGGGGTCAGAGATCTTTATAATGGGAGATGATGATCTTTTGTCTTTAGCCTTAGCACTTACTGGACTTCCTAAAAGGATACAGGTTGTTGAGATAGATGAGAGATTAGTTTCATTTATAAATGAAGTGGCAAAAAGGGAAAATCTACCTGTTCAAGCAGAGATATTTGATGCTCAATATGCACTGCCAGATAAATTTAGAAAAAGATTTGATGTGTTTATAACTGATCCTGTGGAAACTATTGCTGGATTTACGTTGTTTATATCAAGGGCAACCGCAGCCCTAAAAGGTATAGGAAGCGCAGGATATCTCGGGTTGACAACTATTGAAGCCTCTAGGGCAAAATGGTATGAGATCCAAAGGTTATTTTCTGAGATGGGTTTTGTAATAACTGATATTAGAAGAGAATTTAGTCTATACCCTAGGGGAGATAAAAACTTTTCTAGATATGAAGAAAAGTGCCAGGTGTATAAAGTGGTTGGTGTTGGGGCAGATTGTGACTGGTATGTATCCTCTTTTTTTAGGCTTGAGGCAGTTACAGAACCCAAGGCAAAAGTTGAAGGAACTCAGATAATAGATGAAAAAGTCTATAAAGATGATGAAAGTTGGGCAACTCCATATTAATTATTTATAAAACCAAAAATCTTATAAGGCAACTCCTTGAGGGGTTGCCTTTTTTGTTTTTTAGTGCCAGATGAAAGATATAAAGAAATTTTTGAATACCCCCTTAAAGATTGGTGGTAAATTAATTGAAAATAGATTGATATTGGCTCCAATGACCTCTCTCACACATTGGCCATTAAGAAACACAATATGCAGCTTTTATTGCCCTGGACTAATCTATACAGAAATGTGTGTCGCAAAGGCAGTTCCCACTGAAAATAGATATACGTCTCAAGTTTTTAGGTGGAAAGATGAAGAATTAAAAATACTTGTATGTCAGCTTGCTGGGAATACTCCTGAAGATTTTGTCAGAGCAGCAACGAGGGTGGAACAAGAAGGTTTTTGGGGTGTGGACATAAATATGGGGTGTTCTGTTTCTAGATTAGTGAAGCGGGGATATGGAGCAGCACTTTTAAAAGATCCTGATCTTGCTTTTAAAATTGTTAATTCAGTATGCAAAAATGTATCAATCCCTGTAATTGTGAAATTCAGGATAGGGTGGGAGGATAATTTAAGTTTTCTAGTAGATTTTGCAAAGAGGATGGAAGATGCTGGGGCTTCAGCTCTAATTTTTCATCCAAGAGTTGCTTTAGATGTAAGAAGAAGACCTCCTAAGTGGAGCTATATATCTGATGTTAAGAAGGCTGTAGAAATACCTGTATTTGGAAATGGAGATGTGTTTTCATATGAAGATCTAAACAAGATTCTTGAGACAGGATGCGATGGAGTGGCACTTGGAAGGATATCAGCAGCAAGACCCTGGATCTTTGCTTCATGGCTCAAAGATTACTACCCATCAAATAAAATTTATTTAGATGTAGCTAAAAAGATGTTAGATTATCTTCACATAGCATTTGATGAAATAAGGGCTATTAAACTTTACAAGGTTTGGGCGCCATATTTTTTTGCAAATTTTTTTTATGGACACTCCTACTTAAAAAAGGTTTTAAAAGCCAAAACAAGACAAGACATAGAAGATGTATTAAAAGAGATCTTCTCTATCCCTTTAAAGCTAAACAAGATTCCAAATCTGAACTTTTTGATATAAATGTATCCTCCTTTATTACATTTTTTATTTCTTTTCTTAACTCATTTGCAACATAAGACTCTACAAATTCAAAGTCTCCATCTTTTTTATCTAATATTACCTGATCGCACCATACAGAGTAATTCACACTTTTTCTAAATATTCTTCTTCTAATTTTTCTAAAACAACAGAAGGTAACTCTATAGGGGAAAAATATTCTTCTGGATACAAATAATCTTCTCCACTCTCATCTATAATCCTTACATATCCTTCTATCTCCTCTTCTCCTTTAACCACCGGATAAATTTTCCATTTTTCTAGAGATGCCTCATGGTTTTTATTGTTAATACAAATCAGAAATTTAAGCATTTTTAAACACCTTTAGTATGTATTTAATTTTGAACTCTTTTTTACCTATACCATGTGCCTCGTACCAATGAATTTCAGCCAGACACAATTTTCCATCTTTTAATTTTATTTTAGCGATTCCTTTCAATTTTC
>JAMOPG010000024.1 GCA_027064715.1 Desulfobacterales bacterium | reverse complement strand
ACTTTAAAACAGGGTTTTATAACCATAGACTCAGTGCCTTATAAGATAAGACGTATTGCTGAAAGCGTTGAATTTAAGAATAGATATGGTGTTGTAATGAAGAGATACCCCAAAGTAACCTTTGATAAAGACATTGCCTTTAAAAATCCTAATGTTGAATTTATTTCTTTTGGCCATCCTTTGTTTGAAGCCCTTTTAAAATGGATTTTTGATAAATTTAAAGAAGAAGTTAAAAAGGGTGCTTTATTTAAAGATCCTTCTGCAAAACTTGATGGTTATATATGGTTTTATATAGGTGAGGTAAAAGATGGGAAAGGAGATGTGGCAGGAAGAAGGATTTGGTTGTATGTTGTGGCAAATGCGGCAACAAATCCCACTCTTCA
This sequence comes from Desulfobacterales bacterium, assembly GCA_027064715.1. Taxonomy (GTDB): domain Bacteria; phylum Desulfobacterota; class Desulfovibrionia; order Desulfovibrionales; family Desulfothermaceae; genus Desulfothermus. The sequence continues at coordinate 3,689 of JAMOPG010000024.1, read as the reverse complement.
CATTATAAATAATCCCTGGGAAAATCTGAATCCTCAGGAAAAAGTAGAGGTTGTGAGATTTGTTGTTCCTACTGACGAATGGAAAAACAAAAAACAGGAAGTATGGAAAAAAATAATTTTATATGGAGCAAGAACATGAAAAAAAGACTTGGGCTTGATACATCGTCTTTTAGAAAACTCAGAGAAAAAGACCTTGTATATGTGGATAAAACCAAATGGATATATAAGCTTATTACAGAGGGAGAATGTTATTTTTTATCAAGGCCCAGAAGATTTGGTAAATCCCTAACCATATCCACTCTAAAAGAGCTTTTTTATGGAAACAAAGAGCTCTTTAAAGGACTCTATATTTATGATAAGTGGGATTTTAAAAAACATCCTGTGCTTATTTTTGATTTTAATGAGATAACCAATAAAACTCCCAAAGACCTTGAAAGCGCACTTGGAACATTACTGGATTATTATTTTGAGGTTAATAAAACAAAAAGACCACCATCAGATGATCTCTCATTTCTTTTTAAACAGCTTATTGTAACATTACATGAAAAATTTAACCAAAAGGTAGTAATTTTAATAGATGAATACGACAAGCCAATAATAGAGCATCTGGGAAAGGGCGAAGAAGAACTTAAGATTGCCATACAAAATAGAAATATATTACAAGACTTCTTTGGAGTATTAAAAGGCGCAAATGTAGTAGATATAATTCAGTTTGTCTTTGTAACAGGAGTATCCAGATTTTCCAAGGTCTCTATTTTTTCCAAATGGAATAATTTACAAGATATAACCATGAGAGGAGAGTTTGCGGATTTTCTGGGTTATACAGAAGAAGAGGTAAGGATTTATTTTAAAAATTATTTGGAAGAACTGGCAGAAGAATATGATTTAACAGAGGAAGAAATCATTGAAAAGTTAAAATTTTATTATGATGGATATAGATTTAGCGAATCAAATGATGTTAGGGTATTTAATCCAGTATCTATTATGTATTGTTTGCAGGAGAAGAAGTTTAAAAACTACTGGTTTGCAACAGGCACTCCTTCTTTTTTAATAAATTTAATCAAAGAAAAAAATTATTATATTCCTAATCTAAAAAAGGTTGAAATAGCAGGCCCTCTTTTAGAAACTTTTGATATAGAAAATCTGGAAATTGAGCCTCTTTTATTTCAAAGCGGATATTTAACTATTAAAAACTATGATCTTGAAAATGACATCTTTGAGTTATCCTATCCAAACATAGAAGTAGAAAAAAGTCTTTGTGAAGTTTTATTAAAAGCTGTATCTGAAAAATCAGGCACCATTATTTTAGCCACCAAGCTTGGCAAGGCATTTAAAAATGAAGATTTTGAAGATATAAAATACTACATAAACGCCATATTCAATGAAATTCCCTATCCCCATTATAAAAAAGCAGATGAAAATTATTTTCACACCATTATATATCTCTCCCTTTCCTTAATAGGCTACAATGCAAAATCAGAGCTTTTATCTTCAAGAGGTAGATTAGACTTGGCCCTTATATTTCCAGATAAGGTGTATGTAATAGAGTTTAAATGCAACTCACCAGCAAAGGATGCAATAAAGCAGATAAAAGATAAAAAATATGCGGATAAATGGAAAAATCAGGGAATTAAAACTATTCTTTGTGGGATAAATTTTGATACAGAGAAAAGAGAGGTAAAAGAGATTGTGTTTGAGGAGATTTAAGATTGAGGAATGAAAAGAAAAAGAATTGGGGTAAGGAAGTGATGAGAGAATCGCAGGATATAGAATTTAAGGAAAAGTGGAAAGACGAACATCTAAAAACTTTGTGTTCTTTTGCCAATGGGAATGGAGGAATATTGTATGTTGGTATCCGCGATGATGGAACAACTGTTGAGATTGAAAGTCCAGAAAAACTTCTTGAAACCCTGCCAAACAAAATAAGAAACAATCTTGGCATAATTCCCGATATACAATTGGAAACTCTGGACAACAAAAAAGTAATAAGAGTGGAAATAAAACCCTCTGAAGTGCCTGTTTTTTATAGAGGAAGATTTTATATTAGATCAGGCTCTACAACTCAGGAGATTGGTGGTTATGATCTTGCAAAAGTCATTATGAAAAAGCATCAAATTTCATGGGATTCACTTCCCTCTGAAGCTGGAATAGAGGATTTAGATGAGGTTTCCATTGAAAATTTTAAAGATATGGCGCAGGGAAGGCTTGCTATTTTAAAAAAAGATACATCTCAGAAACTTCTTGAAAATTTAGAACTTATAAGGGATGGGAAGCTAACTAATGCAGCTCTTCTTCTTTTTGGGAAAAACCCTCAAAAGCACTTTTTAAATTCCATTTCAAGAGTGGGCAGGTTTAAATTTCCTACAGAAATTGTTGACACCATTATAATAAAAGGAAATTTGTTTGAGCAAGTTGAAGCTCTTACAAATGCAATTAAAAAGCATATCAATGTAAGCTATGTAATAGAGGATGTGCATAGGAAGGATGTGTGGGATTACCCTTTACCTGCGATCAGAGAAGCATGTATAAATGCCCTTATACATCTTGATTACATAGATTCCGCAGAGATTCAGATTAAAATATATGATGATCGTATATGGTTTTGGAACCCTGGTGGATTGCCAGAAGGGATAACAATTGATGACTTAAAAAAAGAACACGCATCAAAACCAAGAAATAAACTCCTTGCTATGGTTTTCTATTACGCAGGGCTAATAGAAAGATGGGGTACAGGAACAAAAAGAATGGTTGACCTCTGCAAAAAACAAGGACTTCCTGAACCTGAATTTAAAGAAGAATTTGGTGGGTTTTCGGTTATATTGCAAAAAGACATATATAACGAGGGATATTTGAGAAAAATAGGACTGAGTGAGAGACAGATAAAGGCTGTTTTGTATGTTAAAGAGTACGGGAAAATAACCCTCTCTGAATTCAGAAATTTAATTTTGGGAGTGTCTGAAAAAACTTTATATAGAGACTTGCAACAACTTGTGGAGATAGGAAACTTAAAGGCAGAAGGAGAAAAAAAAGGGAGGAAATATGTTTTTGCATAATTTGATTTTTTAACAGCCATATATCGGACATATCGGACATTTTACAGACATATATCGGACAAAGCAGAAAAGCAGAAGGAGAAATAAGGAGAGAGTATAAAAGAAGGTGTTAGAAATAAGTTTTTTGGCTATGGTTATTTAGATGGTGATGTTATAATGTGTAAATTTATAGGAGATACCCCTGATGTGGGATTAAGTGAGGAAGAAATCATTATTAGGGCTGATAAATGTATCAAAGAAAAAAATGAACATATTCAGCGAGAAGCAGAAGAATCCTCTAAATATAAAATAGACAACTTATCAAGATCTCCTTTAGCCGAGAAAGTAAAAGAACCTCCTGTTCAAGATACAGAAAAACAAATTTCAAATTTAACTTTAAACCTCAAAGTTCCAGTTGGACAAATCTTTAATGTTGTAGGTGTAACAAACTATTTAAATTTCAAATTTGACAGATGTGAAGTTAAAGTAACAATTGTGGCAAAAGAAGGAAAACTAAGTCAATCAGAATATGAAGATAAGATCATGGAAGCATTAATGCAAGCAGGAATTAAGATAATTGAGCAAGATAAAGGATAAAAAACATACTATAAAAACAATCAATAACTTAAGGAGCACACATGAGATTTTTCAATACAG
>JAMOPG010000023.1 GCA_027064715.1 Desulfobacterales bacterium | reverse complement strand
GAGTAAAGTAGTAAGAGAAAAGGCATCTGAGTTAGATATTTATCTAGTCTATCTTCCCCCTTATTCACCAGAGCTAAATCCTATTGAGTATGTCTGGAAGAGTATAAAAAGAGTGCTTTCATTAGTTTTTGTAAAAGATATAAAAGAGATGAAGTAGATTATATCAGAAGCATGGAATAGGTTATAAAAAAATAAGTTTTGCTAAAAGCGGGATAGAAAAATTTTTAAAGAGCACCCCATATTATATGAAATTGTGCGGATTAACTAGGGTATGTAACATAAACTGGGTAAACTCTTTTTAAGGCAAGAGGTATTGAAAGGGTGGAAGGAGATGAGTAAGAGTAGCACAGGCTCCCCCCCTCTAACTGGTTAAAACTATTTTATGCACTACAACTAAGTCCCCAGATGTGGGGACTTATCTTTGTTATTCCTTATCAAAATCACCTTTTTTTGCACCGCACACAGGACAGGTCCAATCATCTGGAAGGTCTTCAAACTTTGTACCTGGTTCTATACCATTGTCAGGATCACCTTTTTCAGGGTCATAAACATACCCGCATACTCCACATACCCATTTTTCCATAAATAAAACTCCCTTTTTTTCTTTTTTTATTTATTTTCTTCTAAAGCTGAACCTTTCCCAGCAAGGGGTCTAAAAGCCTTTTTGGATGCCCTACAAACTGGACATTTCCAATCATCTGGGAGGTCCTCAAACTTTGTACCTTTTGGGATTTTTCCCTTTCTATCACCCTTATCTGGGTCATAAATATAACCACAATTAGTAGTTTGACATTGATATATCTCTTCTGGCATTGCCATAAAATCATCCTTTAACTTTAAGATTCAGCCTTCCAGAGTCCGTGTAAGTTACAAAACTCTCTAGCTACTACCTTATCTGCGTCTATCAAAAATACTGCCTCTGGGGCATCTCCTGGATTTAAGAATTTGTAATAGGATCTTCCATCAGCTTGAAGCTCAATCCACTCAATGTAATGTTTTTCTTCCATTGGATGGGCAACACTTCCCACCTTTACCTTATATCCGCCATCTATCTTTTCGATAACAGGAACATGCTTTTCCTTTGCAGCATCTACTTGACCTTCTTTTAATAGATTCATGGGTTGATTACAGCATACAAGTTGACCTTTCCCGCCATGAAGCACAGCCACAATATTTCCACACACTTCACATTTATAAACTTGATATCTTTCTGCCATTTTTAAATCTCCTCTTCTCTATTTTGTCATGGTTAATAATTTTCACAAACTAGCTCAAAATGTGCCTGAGGATGTGCACATGCTGGGCATCTCTGGGGAGCTTCTTTCCCTTTGTGCAAGTACCCACAATTCTGACATCTCCAAACAACTTCTTCATCTCTTTTAAACACCACACCTTTTTCAATATTTTCTGCCAATTTTTTAAATCTTTTTTCATGAAATTCTTCAGCTACAGCAATCGCCTCAAATATCTTTGCAATGTCTTCAAAACCCTCTTCTCTGGCTATCTTAGCAAATTCTGGATACATTTTAGTATGTTCGTAATTTTCTCCTTCAGCAGCAGCTTTTAGATTTTCCAGAGTAGTTCCAATTTTACCTGCAGGAAAAGAGCCAGTAATCTCCACTTCTCCACCCTCTAAAAGCTTAAAAAGCCTCTTTGCATGTTCTTTTTCTTGATTCGCAGTTTCTTCAAAGATCTTTGAAATCTGGACATATCCCTCTTTTTTTGCCTGTGACGCAAAGTATGTGTAGCGATTTCTAGCCTGAGACTCCCCTGCAAATGCGGTTAAAATATTTTTTTCTGTTCTACTACCCCTTAAACTGCTCATCACCTCAAACCTCCTTTTTATTTTTTTATGTTTTTCTTTATCTTAAATGCACAATCCCTAATTATACCACAAAGCATAATCATCTCTTTATCATTAAATTTATTAATACCTTTGTTGGATAAATTAAGCATCATTTTTACCAATTCTTCCACTGCAGCAAGATAACCCTTTTTCTCTTTTTCAGCAATAACTTGATTGTTATTTTCTTCCATAAGTTTCATATGACACCTTGATTTTGAATTTTTCTTTATATAGAGCAACTAATGTGCCAAAAAATTAATTATTTTTTTAAAGTACATATTGGCCTTATTATAAAGCAAAAAAAGAAAAAAGAACAAAAACTAAGGGGTAATTAAGCCTCTTTTTTTGTTATGTTTGAAAATCTATTTTCTTCTCACGCAGTCAATGACTAAAATGTCTCATATCCACAAAATCCTTGAAACACAATAAAGGCTATCATCTTACTTTTTTATTTACCTTTTTACTACTTAAACAAAATTTCTCAAAATAGGGACAATGTTATCTCATTTATTTTTTGAGACATTTGTTCTGTCTTTGAGTTCTTCATACAGCTTTTTTACTTTATCTAAAATTATATCTCTTGTTTTAACCATAAATTCCATATCTTTACCTGCTGGATCTTCAATATCCCATTCTATCTTTTTTGCCCCTGGGATATAAGGACACTCTTGTTCACAATCCATTGTCACAAGATATTGTGGGGTAAATTCTTTTAAGAGATTATCTAATGATTTTGGTTTGATATATGCCATGTCAATCCCTATGTTCTCCATGGCCTGTACCATGTTGGGATTAATTTCCTCTGCTGGATTGGATCCTGCTGATCTCACATCAAATTCATTTCCATAAAATTTTTTAAAAAATGCCCATGCCATCTGACTTCTACAAGCATTTTCCTTACAAACAAATACTATTTTTTTCCTTTTTAAATACATATCACAGATTTGTTCACCCTTTTTGGCTGCATTATCTAATATTTCTGGATAGTTGTGAATTTCCCCTGGTTTTTCAACCTTTCTTACACAAATATCATATTCATCTATATACGAGGCACCGCATGCATCAAAAAAATATTTTGCAATAAGCTTTGATCCATCAAACAAGTTCTTCCCCTTAGTGGCTCCAACCCCAATAAATATCCCTTTTCTGTGCTTTCTTCCAGGATCTTCCAATCCTTTTCTATATTTCCTTGCCCAGAGAGCTTGAGACCTGTCAATAAGCGCCTTAACCTGGGCTGTTGGACCATAAAAAAATATTGGTGTTGCCAGAACAATCAGATCTGCATCCCAAATCAATGGATAAATATCCTGCATATCGTCGTCTAAAGCACAATAGCCTTTGATCTCACAACTACCACACTCAACACATGGCTTGACATTTAGCTTTGCCACTTCCAGTTTATGCACTTTAGCTCCCATTTTATAAGCTTTTTTTAAAAAGGCATCTAATAATATTCTGGTGTTCCCTTTAAGCCTGGGACTTCCGTGAATTCCTAATATTTTCATAAAAATCTCCTCCTTGTGATAAAAAAATCAATTATATTTTTTAAAAAAAATTGCAAATCTCAATTCAGATAACTTAATATGTTAAAACCTGGCAAGGAGATAAATATTTTTTGATACTTTTCTATTACTTCTTTTTTTTAAGGACATTTTGACAAAAGGATATTTTTAGATACTACTTTTGCAGCAAAGGCAAGACATGTTAATTCCCCACACTCTCTACCATTTGTCTTTGGCAAAATATCTCTATATACATCTATTGGTGAAAAACCCATATGATACCTCCTGTTTCATAATTAAATATAATAATTCACACCACATACCAAATATTTTATAGCCTTATTTACAAAAAAATCATTTTTTGTGATTGAAATAAATTTCCAAGAAATATAAATTAAATATATGTGCTGTATAAAAAATAGGAGGCTCTATAATGAGGATAGTTATGAAAATAGTTTTGGTATTATTTATAGCAATATTTGTTGGTTTTCCACTCTTTAGCATGACATATTATACTATGGTTAGAACCTCTACTCCAAAATTTTGTCCTTCATGTCATGAAATTCAATATGCATATAATACATGGAAAAGCTCATCTCATGCCTTTAATTCCAAGGGTGTTGTAGCAGATTGTATGGATTGTCATCTTCCAGCACCTCAAGATACCTGGAACTTTTTCTTTACAAAAACAACTCATGGCTTAAAAGATATTTTTGCGCACTTAACATATAAAAATCCAGATAAAAAATTTGATCATGAATTAAACAGAAAAAAGCCTATGATTCAATAAAAAATGAACAGTGCCTG
>JAMOPG010000022.1 GCA_027064715.1 Desulfobacterales bacterium | reverse complement strand
AAATCTAATTAGAGAAAATAAGATTTTTCAGATAAATTCCATGATAGAAACAGGTAAAAAATATGGGATGCAGTCTTTAGATGATGCTATTATGAAACTACTAAGTAAGGGTATAATTGATCCAGATGAGGCTTACAATAAAGCAATAAATAAAGAAAAATTCAGACAATTCTTGACAGAGCCTCCACAGGATTTCACGGAAATATAATTTAAGATTTGGGAGAGATAAATGCTGAGGTCGCAATTTGACTATATGATGAAACAAATCATGAAGTTTGCCCCAAAAACATCAGATATAATCTTTACTGTAGGGAAAAGGGTGCAAGCTGAAGTGGACGGGGAATTACAAGATGTGCCACTTAACCCAGATCCTGGAATTTTAAAACCATGGCATACAGATTCCATTGTTGATTGTTTGCTCAATAGAAATGTTAAATTATATAGGGATCTTATAAAAACAGGTTCATGTGATCTTTCCTATGAACTTAGGGGTATATCCAGGTTTAGGGTGAATGTCTTTAATCAAAAGGGCTCCCTTGCCATTGTGATGAGAAAACTTTCCATGGAACCTCCCTCTATTGAGGAGTTGGATCTTCCAAAAATATTTTATGAAATGGCAAAGGAAAAATTTGGTCTGATTTTAGTGACTGGTGCCACTGGAACAGGTAAATCCACATCACTTGCAGCCCTAATTGATTACATAAATTCAACTCAAAAAAAACATATAATCACCTTAGAAGACCCCATAGAATTTGTGCATCCCCACAAGATGGCAACTATAAATCAAAGAGAGCTAGGTAGAGACTTTGACAGTTTTGCCTCTGGCTTAAGGGCTGCGCTTCGGCAGGCTCCAAAGATTATCCTTGTTGGTGAATTAAGGGACAGAGAAACCATGGAAATAGCATTGGAAGCATCTGAGACAGGTCATTTAGTGTTGGGAACCTTGCACACATCTGATGCAGGCCAGACCATTAATAGAATCATTGGTATGTTTGACCTTGCTGAAGAGAGACTGATCAGGGGGCGTCTTGCTGAGAGTTTAAAGTATGTAGTTTCCCAGAGGCTTCTTCCTAAAAAGACAGGGGGCAGGGTGGCTGCATTTGAGATATTAGTAAATAATTTGAGGATAAAGGAATTAATCTTAAATGGAGAGGATGGTGATAAGACATTTTACAATGTAATAGAAGCTGGGGATGCCTATGGCATGGTAACCTTTGACCAATATATAGCAAGGCTTTTTGAAAATGATGTAATAACTGAAGATGTTGCTCTGCTTTTTGGTTCAGACAAGGCCAGACTCCGTCAGATGATAGATAAGATAAAGATCAAAAAAGGAGAAAAGGTAACTGATATAGATGGATTAGAGTTAGATTTGGATTACGAAAAAAGGATAAATGAAAAATAAGGGGGATTTTGTGATAATCTCATGTAATAGATGTCATAAGAAATTTAAAATCCCAGATGAAAAGATTCCAGATGTCCCAAAATTTTCGGTAAAATGTCCGAGCTGTGGAGAGAAGATATTGGTAAATAAAGAGGCACCCAAGATAGATGATGAAAATGATCAGGGTTTGAAAATTGAACCAGAGATGCATCCACCTGGTTCCATAGTAGCATTTGTATATTTACCTGACAAAGATGCATATCAAAATATAAAAACATATCTTAAAGAAAAGGGTTACATTGTAAGCAGTGCCAATAACATAGAAGAGGCAGTGGCAAAGCTGGAATTAAATAGATATGATCTTGTTATATTTGCTGATAATCAAGATGGTAAAAAGATTTTAGAAGAGATAGATAAATGGCCAGGAAATAGAAGACGAAATATAAATGTTATAGCTATTGGAGATAAGGCAAAGACCTTTGATCCAAATATAGAATTTCTTTTGGGAGTAAACTCCTATATTTCTTGGGAAGATTTAGATAGGGTAGAGGAAATATTAGATAATTCAATTAAAAGACATGAAGATTTTTTGATTCCATGGAAATTTGTTTCAAATAATGATGAGTGAAAAAAAGATAGAACTAATTAATTGTCTAGATTTAATTCTGGCTTTGAAACCAGTTGTATTTAAAATAATTGGGCAAGATTATTTTAAAAAGGAATATATGCTGTTAGAGAAGTTAAGAAACAAAATTTATGAAATAGAAATGAAAGAAACAGAGATAGATAGGTTAAGAAAGTCAGCACTTAGTCTGTTGATTGACCTTAATTTTTGTATATTGAACAAGAGGAAAATAGGCTCGTTATTAAATTGATATGAAGGGAAAGATTACAATAGTAAATATATGTGTTGTGGCTCTTTTTTGTGTAAATTTGATTTTGATATATCAAATATTGTTTGGATCAAAGGGTTTTTTTTATTATAAAAAATTAAAAGATCAAAAACAACAATTAGAATTAAAGCTAAAAGATATCCAAAATCAAAATATACAACTTTCCAAAGAAGTAAATCTCATAAAACACAGCCGAGAATATCAGGAATATGTTATTAGGAAAATACTCCATATGGGAAGAAAAAATGAAGTTTTATATATAATTTCCAATGCTAACTAAAAAGGACTGTTATGAACATAAATGAAAAAATAGATTTTTACAAAGAGATTTTAGAACAAGATCCCCAATCTAAATTGTTTTTCCCACTTGCTAAATTGTATATAGAAAAAAAAGATATTGAAAATGCCATTATGGTATTAAAAAAAGGTATTGAAATCCATCCTGATCACATAGAAGCACGGCTCATGCTCATTGAGCTGTTAAGGGAAAATGGTGAAATGGACAATATGGAACCTCATTTAGAGAAGTTGGAAAATCTATTTAACCAATACCCCATGTTTTGGAGGTATTGGGCAACTTATTTGGCAAAAAAAGGAAATAAGGATCTTGCAGGCTTTATTTCACTAATAGGTGCCTATTTTCAAATAAAAGACTCTAATCACACTATTGGGGAAAAGATTTATGATATCATAGAAAATACTCTTGGTATAAACTATACATCAAGGACTCAAACAGAAGTCCAAGAACCAATTACTGTTGAACAATCAAGTGAACAAGAGGCAGAGGTCCCTAAGGCTAGTTTTGATGAGCTGGATACCCAGGATGTGGAATTTAAGACCAAGACAATGGCAGATATTTTGATGTCTCAAGGAGATTTTAAAAAGGCCATAGAGATATATGAAGAACTTTTGAAAAAGGAAAAAGATCCAGGTGTAAGAGAGGAAATTGAAGTTAAATTAAAGGAAGCAAAGGCAAAACTTAACTCTAAAAAGCCTGAAAAACACAAAAAATCTCCTTCTTTTTCTATAAAACAGAGGCTTATTAAGAGGCTAAAATTACTTGCCAGCCGACTAGAAGCAAGATATGCGTAATTTTGGGGTTTAGAAGTCTTTTATTTACGGAGAGGGCGGGATTCGAACCCGCGAGGCGGCTATTAACCGCCCACCCGATTTCGAGTCGGGCCCGTTATGACCAGACTTCGGTACCTCTCCTTCTGTGAAGATCACATCCTTTTTGCCTTAAAAAAATCTTTTAAAAGACTGCCACAAATATCCTGAAAAACACCTTCTTTAATCCAAAACCTGTGGTTTAAAAAGTTCAAACTCAAAAAATCCATTTTTGAATAAATCGCACCCCCCTTTGGATCCCTTGCTCCAAACACAAGACCATCTATCCTTGCATTAACCATTGCACCTGCACACATTATACATGGTTCCAATGTTGAGATCAAGATACAATCAATGAGCCTGTAATTTGAAAAATATTTGGCTGCCTTTCTTATTGCAAGGATTTCAGCATGGGCCGTTGGGTCATTTAAGGAAATGGTTCTATTGTGTGCCCTTGCAATTATTTTATCTTGATACACTACCACAGCTCCCACTGGAACCTCATCTTCTAACATTGCCAATTTGGCCTCTTCTATGGCCACCTCCATGTATCTACTGAACTCCATTTTCCCTTAAGAATTCTATTCCATTTTTAAAAAGGGTTAGGCCAGTGATCTTGTGATCAATGTTTTCTCTGGTCCATTTTGGATGATTTGTTGGATGATTATATGCTTCAGGATGGGGCATAAGCCCCAAGATTCTCCCTGTTGGGTCTGTGAGCCCTGCAATGCCCAAGGGTGACCCATTGGGGTTAAATGGATATTTATCAGTGACCTCTCCAGATGGATCTGTATATTGCATTGCAATCAAACTTTTTTCTATAAGCTGCTTTAGAATCCTATCATCTTTGGGGATAACCTTCCCTTCTCCATGTCTTACTGGCAGATATATAAAGTCAATTTCCTTTAAAAATACACAACTACTTTTTGTATTGCACTTTAGATATACCCATCTATCTTCAAATCTTGCTGAGTCATTATAGCTCAGGCTTACTTGTCTATCAAAATAATTTCCATCAATTGCTGGAAGAAGTCCAAGTTTTGTGAGTAATTGAAATCCATTACATATGCCAAGTATTATGCCGCCTCTATCATGCACCTTTTTTATTTCCTCTAAAATGGGCTTTCCCGAGACAGTTTTTTTATATTTTATTCTAACAGATGCCGCCTGGGCAGCCCCAAGATGGTCTCCATCTAAAAATCCTCCAGGAAACACAATAAAATTAAAATCCGTTATTTTGACTTTTTCTTGAACAATTTCTGAAAAGTGAGAAATGACCACTTCATCAGCCCCTGCAGCTTGTGCTGCATATGCACTTTCCCTTTCGCAATTTATGCCAAAACCTGTTAAAACAAGGACTTTAACTTTATTTGTCTTGCCCATCTTGTTTGGCTCCGTCTTTTTTTACAATATCCCACACCTCGTCAATATGTTCAACTGGTATGATCTCTATCTTCTTTGTGAGTTCTTTGGGTATCTCTTCAATATCTTTTAAATTTTGCTTTGGTAACACAACCTTTTTTACATCAGCTGCAACAGCAGCAAGGATCTTTTCTTTGATTCCACCAACAGGAAGTATCCTGCCCCTTAATGTGATTTCACCTGTCATTGCCACTTCATTGCTAAGTGGAATGTTGGTCAATGCAGATAACAGTGCCATAACCAATGTGATTCCAGCAGAAGGCCCATCCTTTGGTACTGCTCCAGCTGGCACATGTATATGTATATCATTTTTTTCTGCAAAATCTGAAGAAATATTTAAAAGCTTGGCTCTACTTCTTGCATAACTTAATGCTGCCTGGGCACTTTCTTTCATCACATCTCCAAGCTGTCCAGTTAAAATGAGTTTGCCTTTCCCTGGCATGGTCAACACTTCTATGTGGAGTATCTCTCCTCCAGCTGGAGTCCATGCAAGGCCTAATGCAACTCCTGGACAAAGCTCTTTTTCTCTTTCTTCATCTAAGAATATAGGGGCACCAAGATATTTATGCACATTTGTTGGCAGGATCATAAACCTTTTTTGTTTTGATCCTTCAGCAACCTTTCTTGCCACCTTCCTGCAGATGGTAGCTATTTCCCTTTCTAAATTTCTAAGGCCTGCCTCTTTAGTATAATTTTTGATTATTATTTTAAGTGCTTGATCATTAAAAGAGATTACATTTTCTTCTAGACCATGCTCTTTTATCTGTTTAGGGATTAGGTATTGCCTTGCAATCTTTATCTTTTCCTGTTCTGTATATCCAGGTATCCTGATTACTTCCATTCTATCTAGAAGCGCTGGGGGAATTGTATCCAGCATGTTTGCTGTACAGATAAACATAACCTTGGACAAGTCAAAGGGTACATTTAAATAGTGATCAGTGAAAGAGTGATTTTGTTCTGGGTCCAAAACCTCCAGTAGAGCAGAAGAGGGGTCTCCCCTGAAATCAGTCCCAACTTTATCTATTTCATCTAACATAAACACAGGATTTTTGGTCCCAGCCTCTTTTATTCCCTGGATAATCCTGCCAGGCATTGCTCCAATATAGGTACGTCTGTGGCCCCTTATCTCTGCTTCATCTCTTATACCACCTAGAGACATGCGCACAAACTTTCTTTTTAAACTCCTTGCAATAGACTTACCAAGGGATGTCTTCCCCACACCTGGGGGGCCAACAAAGCAGAGTATAGGTCCTTTCATCTTTGGATTTAATTTTCTAACAGCAAGATATTCCAAAATCCTTTCTTTGACCTGTTTCAAATCATAGTGATCTTCATCTAATATTTTTTTGGCCTTTTTAATATCAATCTCATCCTTTGAGACCTTCTTCCATGGCAGTTCAATGAGCCAATCCAAATATGTTCTAATCACAGTTGCTTCAGCAGCATCAGGATGCATGTTTTCCAGCCTGTTTAGTTGTTTTAAGGCCTCTTTTTTTACATTCTTTGGCATTCCTGACTTTTCTATTGCACGCCTTAATTCCTCAAATTCTTCCTCTTCTGAATCATCTTCCCCAAGTTCAGACTTTATCGCCTTCAGCTGTTCTCTTAAGAAAAATTCCCTTTGAGCCTTGTCCATTCCTTCCCTGGCCATGGCCTGGATCTTATTTTGCAGCATTGCAACTTCTACTTCTTTCACCAGTTGTTGATTTATCATCTCAAGGCGTTTGATTGGATCCAGACACTCCAAAATAGATTGAGCCACTTCTGTTGGCATCCGCAAATTAGATGCTATCAAATCTGCAAGTCTTCCTGGATCCTCTATGGAATTTAGAATTGCCATCATTTCAGTGGGGTCCATTCCCCTCAGTGTTATGATCTTTTCGCACTGTTCCCTAGCTGTCCTCATTTGAGCTTCAACCTGTATGCTGTAGTCAGTGACAGGTTTTTCTTCTATAGGTTCAACTTCTACCATCAAAAATGGATCCTCTTGCACAGACCTCTTTATTCTACCCCTTGACACACCTTGAACTAAAATCTTTAGCTTCCCATCTGGCATCTTTAGCATTCTCATTATAATGGCAATGGTGCCTATCTCATAAACCTCATCAAGCTTTGGCTCTTCTACTTTTTCATCCTTTTGGGTGGAAATAAATATATATCGTTGCTTTTCATTGATTGCTGCCTCAATTGCCCTGATAGATTTTTCCCTTCCCACAAAAAGGGGGATTATCATATAATTAAATATTACAATATCCCTTACTGCTAGTAGTGGCAATTGTGTAGGAATATTTAGTTGGGGATTTTGTTTTTCATTGTTTTGGGGATCTATATTTTGCACTGGTACATTCATATTTTCTTTATTGGTCATAGGTCTCTCCTGCTGTTTTTGTAGATAATTTATAAAAAAGAGTTAGTTTAACTAAATAATAATGTCAAATCTATATTTCGCAAGTTAACAGATAAAAGAAGCTTCTTCAATAAGTCTCTCAAGCTGATCCCCAACCCGCTGAGTCTAAAGTATGGGTATTTTTTCGTCAGTGTAAGAAAACTTGAATGAGTAATAAAAAGTTAATCTCTTCATCTAGTTATCTTATTTAACGTCCCCCTTTCCCTTTTATTAAAAATTTCAATCAAAATCTTTCATATCTATTTAAAAAAATAATTTAATTTTGTGATTTTCTTGCCTTAATTAAAAGAGTCAAAAAAATAGGAGGTAAGTTATGGGGGTGTTGAATTGTATTGGGCTTTCCTGTCCTCAGCCAGTTTTAATGTGTAAGGAAGAGATAGAGAAAAATAGTCCAGCAGAGCTTATTGTTATTGTTGATAATGATGCAGCAAAGGAAAATGTATCCAGGTTTTTGAAAAATCAAGGGTATGAAATAGGGGAGATAATTAATGAAAATAGCACATACAAGATTGTAGCTTCTGCTACTCATAAGGCAAAGTCAGGTAGTGTCCAGGATGAGGATTTATCACTATATTCTTGTAGCATAACACCAACACAAAGAAAAGAAAAGCAGCTTGTGTTTATTACATCAGATACCATAGGAGAGGGGGATGATATATTAGGGAAAAAACTAATGATTAATTTTTTAAAGACACTGCCTGAAATGGGAGATACCCTGTGGAGGATAATAATGCTAAATGGTGGTGTGAAGCTGGCCACTGAAGAAGGGGAAGCCCTGGATGCTTTAAAGAAATTGGAACAAATGGGGGTATCTATTTTGGTGTGTGGAACCTGTCTTGATTTTTTCAAACTTTTGGACAAAAAAAAGGTAGGTGAAACAACTAATATGCTTGATGTCGTAACAAGTATGCAACTAGCCACAAAAATCATAAAGGTATAGATGGGACAGAAGATCAGGATAAATAGATACATTGCAAGGTCAGGACTTTGTTCCAGGAGAAAGGCTGATGAGCTGATATTAAAGGGAGTTGTGTCGGTTAATGGAAAAGTTGTAAAAGAGTTAGGTGTGCAGATTGATGTGGAAAAAGATGTGGTTGTGGTTCAAGGGGAAAAAATAGATGCTAGACCACTTTTAAATAAAAATTTTACCTATATAGCCATCTACAAACCAATAAGAGTAGTAACTACCCTATTTGATCCGCAAAAAAGAAGGACCATAAAAGACCTTCTTCCCAAAAATCTAAAAAACATAGGTCTTGTCCCTGTTGGTAGGCTGGACTATTTTTCTGAAGGACTCCTCATTTTAAGTAATGATGGTGATTTTGTGTATAAAATGACGCATCCAAAGTTCCATTTGCCAAAGGTGTAT
Source organism: Desulfobacterales bacterium (assembly GCA_027064715.1). Lineage (GTDB taxonomy): Bacteria > Desulfobacterota > Desulfovibrionia > Desulfovibrionales > Desulfothermaceae > Desulfothermus. The sequence goes on along the minus strand of JAMOPG010000022.1, from coordinate 12,387 downwards.
GTAGTTGAACTTAGAGGTGTTGTAAAACAAGAACACATTGAGATTATGAAAAATGGAATGACATTAGAGGATATAGATTACAAACTTGCACCCACTTATGTTGAAATCTTAAAAAAATATTCTAAGGACAGATTCTTACTCAAATTTATTTTAATGCAAGGAATCAATAGACAGATAAGGAGGATGTGTCAGGTATTTAAGTGGAAGGTGTTAAAACTAAAAAGGATAAAACATGGACCCATAGCCCTAGGCAACTTAAGACCTGGTGAATTTAGATATATTACCAAAAAAGAAATTGAGCAATGTATAAAGCAAGTCCAGGGCTAGCTCTATAGTCTTTAAAAGGCTATTTTTGCATTAAAACTTAAAGGGGAAAATAGAGGCTTGATACTAAAGATAATTTCTATCTAAGCTCCTGTAGCCAATGGCTTCAGCAAGGTGATTTAATTCAATGATAGGGGATTGTTCCAAGTCTGCTATAGTTCTGGCAATTCTTAAGATTTTTGTATAGGCCCTGGCTGAGAGGCCTAATTTGTTTACTGCATTTTCTAAAAATTTGTGTTCTTTTGTTCCAAGGCTACAAAACTCAGATAAGTATTTTCCTGAGAGCTTGCTGTTTGTAGAAAATGGAAGGCCTTTATATCTCTGTTTTTGTAGATTTCTCGCTTTGACAATTCGATCCCTCATCTGCTTTGAGCTCACCCCACCCTTTTTTTGTTTAAGCTCTTCGTAAGGTACAGCACTTACTTCTACATGGAGATCTATTCTATCCAAAAGTGGACCTGATAATTTTGATTTGTATCTCTGTATTTGAGCTGGGGTGCATATACACACATGTTTTTTATCCCCCAAATATCCACAAGGACATGGATTCATTGCAGCAACCAACATAAACTCAGCGGGATAAGTAATAGTCATGCTCGCCCTTGAGATGGTGACCTTCCCATCTTCCAATGGCTGTCTCAAAACCTCTAATACGTGTTTTTTAAATTCCGGGAGTTCGTCTAGAAAAAGCACCCCTTTGTGTGCCAGAGAGACCTCTCCAGGTAATGGATACCGCCCTCCTCCAATTAGACCTGCATCAGATATGGTGTGGTGAGGTGCCCTAAATGGTCTATTTATGATTATAGGTCTATCTTGTAGCAGTCCAGAAACACTATATATCTTTGTAACCTCCAGTGCTTCGTCAAATTCTAAAAGGGGCAAAACAGTGGGAATCCTCTGGGCAAGCATGGTTTTACCACTTCCAGGAGGCCCAATGAATAAAAGGTTGTGTGCACCTGCTGCAGCAATCTCAATTGCCCTTTTGGCGTGTGACTGCCCTTTTACTTCTTCAAAATCAATCAAAAATTTTTCCCTATCTGACCAGAGATCTTCAATATTTGTCTTGACTGGATTAAGGCTCTTTTTGCCAGATAAAGATTCAATAAGATCTAAAAAAGAATCTATTCCATAACAATCAATCTCATCAACTACACTTGCTTCTATAGCATTTTTTCGAGGGAGATAAAGATTTTTGATCTTCATCTCCCTTGCCATCACAGCCAGGGGCAGTGCTCCAGGGATAGGCTGCAATTGCCCATTTAAGGATAACTCTCCAGCAAATATGGCATTTTCTAATATTGTTGGGCTTATTTTTTCCAATGCGCACAATATCCCAACAGCCAAAGGAAGGTCATAACTACTACCCTCTTTTTTTACATCTGCTGGAGCAAGATTTACAGTGATTCTGCAGGATGGGACTTTAAAGCCAAGATTTTTCAGTGCAGTAAATACCCTGTCTTTGCTCTCTTTAACCGCTCCTTCAGGGAGCCCAACCATCCTAAACGATGGAATACCTGATTTGGACAAATCTATTTCTAGTGTAACTAGATGTGCATCTATTCCAATTAAAAGTCCACTTTTTACCCTTGCAAGCATAATGATCTTTTTGTTATTTTATTAAATGAAACATCCTGTTCCATCTAATATTTGTGATTCCTTGCCACGAAAAGTAGATAATCCACGCCTTTCCAAGGATTTTATTCTCATTAACAAAGCCCCAAAACCTGGAATCATAGGATTCGTCTCTATTGTCTCCCATTACAAAATATTTGTGAGGAGGCACTTTTATTGGACCAAGATTATCTCTGGCCCTGGGATCAAACTTTTTTGGGGGCCAATATTGGATGGGGAACTTTTCTTTTATAATAGTTTGAGATGTATGTTGCACATATGGCTCATCTAAAGGTTTTCCATTTCTATACACAACTTTGTCTCTTATTTCAATGACATCTCCAGGTATTCCAATTACCCTTTTAATAAAATCCTTTGATTCATCCAAAGGGAATTTAAATACAATCACATCTCCATGCTTTGGTTTTGATACAGGTATTATTTGTTTATCTATAAAAGGAAGTTTAACTCCATAGATAAATTTGTTAACCAAAAGATGATCTCCGATCTGGAGTGTGGGGATCATAGAGCCAGAAGGTATTTTAAATGCCTGAATTATAAATGCACGAATAAAAAAGGCAAGTATTAATGCAATAACCAATGCTTCCACATATTCTTTTACAATATCCGCAAAACTCTTTTTCATTATAAAATGACTCCTCTTTCTAGTCTTTTTTCAAAACAGCCAAAAAGGCCTCTTGAGGAATTTCTATGTTACCCATTTTTTTCATCCTCTTTTTGCCTTCTTTTTGTTTTTCAAGTAATTTTCTCTTCCTTGTTATATCGCCACCATAACATTTTGCTGTAACATTTTTTCTAAATGGGGGTATCCTCTCCCTTGCAACAACCCTGGATCCAATACTTGCCTGTATCACAACTTCAAAGAGCTGTCTTGGAATGATCCTTTTTAATTTGAGAGCTAGCTCTCTGCCAATCCTCTGGGCATTTTGTCTGTGAACAATAGTGGTGAGGGCGTCAACTGGTTCGCCATTTATTAAGATGTCTAACTTAACCATGTCAGCAGGCTTAAAGCCAAGAAATTCATAATCCAAGGAAGCATATCCCCTTGTATATGATTTTAATTTATCAAAAAAATCATACACAATCTCCACAAAGGGCATCTCATATGTGATTATAACCCTTGAAGATGAGATATATCTTATTTCTTTTTGGATTCCCCTTTTTTCTTCACATAAGGCAAGAACGTTTCCCACATATTCATGGGGAACGTGTATGTCTATCTTAACCACGGGTTCTCTGATTTCTTGGATCTTTGCTGGTGGAGGCATTTTACTGGGATTGTCTATTTTAATGGTCTTCCCCTCAGTTGTGACCACTTCATATGCAACAGAGGGTGCTGTTACCACTAGCTCTGCCTTAAACTCCCTTTCAAGCCTTTCCTGGATTATCTCCATGTGCAGAAGGCCTAAAAATCCGCACCTAAATCCAAAGCCTAGCGCATTGGATGTTTCTGGTTCAAAGGAAAATGCTGAGTCATTTAGTTGTAGCTTTTCAAGGGATTTTTTTAACACTTCAAATTTTGCTGGTTCTGTTGGGTAAAAACCACAAAATACCATGGGCTGGGCCTTTTTAAATCCAGGACAAGGAGTGGAGGCAGATCTATCTGCCCATGTAATGGTATCTCCAACCCGTGCATCCCTTATTTCTTTGATATTTGCAAAAAGATATCCCACCTCACCAGGACCCAAAAAATCCACTTCTTTGGGATTAGGCGAATACACCCCTAATTGGACTATTTCAAACCTTTTTTTGGAGGAAAACATCATGATCTGTTGTCCAAGTTCCATATATCCGTCAAAGATGCGGAAAAGCACCCCTATCCCAAGATAGGGATCGTACCATGAGTCAAAGATAAGGGCCTTGAGTGGTTTGTTGATATCTCCTTTTGGGGGAGGACACTTTTTGATTATTGCATCAAGCAAAAGATCTACATTTTGTCCTGTCTTTGCACTGACCATTATTATATCTGAACAATCAAGTCCAATGGCGTCTTCGATTTCTTGAATAACCCTATCTGGATCAGCGCTTGGTAGATCTATTTTATTTAGCACAGGTATGATTTCCAAATCATGCTCCAGTGCAAGATAAACATTGGCAAGGGTTTGAGCCTCAACCCCTTGAGTTGCGTCTACCAATAGTACTGCACATTCGCATGAAGCTAGGCTCCTCGAAACCTCATATGAGAAGTCAACATGTCCAGGGGTATCAATGAGATTTAGGTAGTATTTTTTATTGTCTGTATGTGTGTAAGGTATCCTTACTGTCTGGGCCTTGATTGTTATACCCCTTTCTCGTTCTAACTCCAGTCTATCTAGAAATTGTTCTCTTTGTTCCCTTTCTGAAATAAGATTTGTGTATTCTAAAATCCTATCTGCTAAAGTGGATTTGCCATGATCTATATGTGCAATAATGCTGAAATTTCTTATGTTCGATAGGGGGATTACCTTTTTGTTTGTCATCACATTTTACCTGATTTGTTTTTTAAGACAGGAAGCTACAGAGATCTATTTAATATATTCCGCTTTTCTTCACTGGTTCACCCTTATACTTATCAACTTGTCCACTATTTCTCTAAAACATATGTTCCGCTTTTGCCCCCTGATTTAAATTTGAGGCAGCCATTGGAGATTATTATATCCTTTTGTACGGCCTTGCACATATCATAGATTGTGATTGCAGCTATATGTGCTGCTACCATTGCCTCGATTTCCACCCCTGTTTTCGAAGTAGTTTTGGCTTTTGCTTCTATGGTAATTAAGTGTCTTTGTTCATCAGGGTAAAATTTAATATCTATATGGGTTATAGGAATGGGATGGCATAGGGGTATTAGATAAGATGTCTTTTTGGCTCCTAAGATTCCAGCTATTTTGGCAGTGTTCAGGGCGTCTCCTTTGGGAAGCGCATTTTGTTTTAAGAGATTAAAGGTATTTTCTGATAAAATCACATCAATTGTATACACTGCACCCCTTGCACTATCCTCTTTTTCAGTTACATCTACCATTTTTACAGAGCCGTCTTTTGCTATATGGCTAAACGAATCTTCCATTTAGCCTCCCATTGCCTTTTTAAAAAAATTTTTTATTTTGTTCTTTGTCTTTTGTTTGTCCAATTTTTCAAACTCTTTTAATAATTCAATTTGTTTTTTGGAAAGATTTGTTGGGGTCTTTACAATAACTTCAATAAGTAAGTCACCTCTTTTATTTCTATCTATAGATGGGAGACCTTGACCTTTTATCCTCAATATCTCACCAGGTTGAGTGCCCTTTGGGATCTCAACTAATACAGATCCATCTAATGTTGGGACCTCAATCTTTGCGCCAAGCGCGGCCTGAACAAAGGATATTTCTACCGGGACAATTAGATCCTGCCCTTTTCTTTTGAATATCTTGTGTGGCTCTACATTCAAAACAACATATAGATCACCAGGTGGTCCTCCAAAACTTCCATCTTCTCCCTCTCCTCTGAGCCTCAGCCTAGTGCCACTCTCTACCCCTGGGGGAATATTTATTTTGATTTTCTTGTTTTTTAAAATCCTGCCTTGACCTTTGCACTTTTTACATGGATTTTTATTGATGGATCCAGATCCGCCACATTGAGGACATGTGGAAGAGATCCTAAAAAATCCATGTTGTTGATATACCTGACCTTTTCCTCCACAATATGGACATATTTCAAGGGAATTACCTGGCTCCACTCCTGAACCATTACATGCATCGCAATCTTCTTGTTTAGGGATTTCTATTTCAACGTCCCCACCTTTTGCTGCTAGCTCAAAGGAGATAGTTAAGTCATACCTTAAATCTGCGCCCCTTTGAGGTCTTTGCCTAGATCTTCCTCTTGAGCCAAAACCGAAGAAATCATCAAATATGTCATTAAAAGAAGAAAAAAATTCTTCAAATATATCGTAGCTGGATCTGAAGTTTGTATATCCAAAATTATTCAACCCTTCATGACCATACTTATCATAGGCTGCCCTTTTTTGGGGGTCACTTAGTACCTGATACGCCTCTCCAATCTCTTTGAACTTTTGTTCAGCCTCTGGATCATTAGGATTTCTGTCTGGATGGTATTGAAATGCAAGTCTTCTGTAAGCCTTTTTTATTTCTTCTACAGTGGCATTTCTAGATACCCCTAAAATTTGGTAGTAATCTTTTTTCATGGTTACTCAACCTCTATCCCAGCCTCTTTTATAGGCTTTTTTAATTTTACTTTTCCAGCAGCAATCTCTCTTAAAGCAGTGACTATTTCTTTATTGTTGCATTTAATTAAAGGAGGATACCCCTGATCATACATCCTGACCCTTTTCATTGCCATGTGAGCTATGACAAACCTGTTGTTAATTCTTTGAAGAGCATCTTCAACTGTAATCCTCGCCATAATATCTCCTTGCTTTTTATTTTTTGAGGCTTTATCCTTCTATGTTTGTATGAAGGAAAGAGAAGCATTGGCTTAAAAAGCTATAAACATAGATCCTTGAGTAGTCAATAATTAATAAAGGGGAGTTTTTTATAAATTTATAGTGTAAGGTCCAAATGGCAATAAGACTCAGTTATACGCAAAAATCTTGTGTTTCAAAGGCAGCCAAGCTTATATCTCACACTGATATGTTACAAGAGGGGGCTAAAGTTGGTATTGCTGTTTCAGGAGGTGTAGATAGTGGGGTGCTTTTAAAGATAATGACTATCCTAAAAAAGAAGTTGCCCTTTCAAATTGATCTTATGGCCTTACACGTAAATCCAGGTTTTGATAACACTAGTCACCTGCTTCTTCTTAACTGGTTAAAACAACTTGGAGTTTCAGCATATGCAGTTATCACAGACATTGGCATACAGGCCCATAGTGAAGAAAATAGATCAAGATCCCCTTGTTTTTTTTGTGCATGGAGGAGGAGAAAGATCTTATTTGAAATGGTGAAGAAATTCAGGCTCACTCATCTAGCTTTAGGACATACTGGAGATGATGTTGTATCTACTTTTTTTGTGAATCTTTTTTATGGAGGTAGAGTGGAGACCTTGTATCCCAAAGAGGTCTTTTTTAAAGGGGAGTTTTTAATGATTCGCCCACTATTGTTAATAGAAAAGGCAAAGATAAAAAAGGCAGCAAAAGAATGGAATATACCCATTATTGAAAATCCTTGTCCTTCTGCTACAAAGACCAAGCGCACAGAGATAATGCAGTTTTTGGAAGGGATTTTCCGAGAAAATAAAAAGGCAAGAAAAAATTTATATTCTGCGCTTTATAATTTTGTTTTGAAACATGTTGTACCTGACTATAGTTCAAGATAGATTAAGTTCATAATGATGACCCAAATTAAGTGCCAGAATCCATGAAACAGCAACAATTAAAAAGGATATAATGTAAAAAACTATTTCATGAATTGTATTAACTTTATTAAATTTATTATCAATAACTATTCCTAAGAAAAATCCTGTTAAAAGACCAAATAAATGGCTTAACACATCAACATTTGGGCTACCCACTCCAAGGATCGCAAAAAGTGAGAGACCTACCATAAAAAAGATAAAAGATCCCTTTATATCTTTGGGGAGATTTACACCAATTCCCAGTCCAATTGATCCAAAAACAGAGGTGGAAAATCCGACACTTATATGATTTATGGGTTGAACTAGGTAATTTAAGAGATTACCTATAATTCCAGTAAGTAAAATCATTAGCCAACAAAGACCAGGAGGTATCTTTTTCAGTAAAAAATATAAAAATACCAATTCCCAAAAAAGATTGGAAAATAGATGAGAGTAATCTTTGTGTAAAAATAATGAAGTGATAAATCTCCAGATTTCACCTTTATAAATGGCAAATCCATAAAAACAACCATATTCAAAAAAAGGGAGGGGTGCATTAAATACAATTATGTTAAATAAAAATATAGAAAAGAGTATCCAAATACTGCTCTCAATACTGTAAAAATTATTATAAGATGCTTTATGTTCTTCTTTAGATTCTTTTTCATTTTCATATTGTATGATTTCATTCTCAGCTTTAGATAAATCCGCATCTTGTACTTCAATATAAGGACTATTATTCTCTTCTAAAATTCTGTGATCTATTCCCATGGACAAAAGGACCAAAGACCACTCCCATATTATATCCCATGTATATTCAAGTCCATGAATGTTTAATCTAACCCATTTCATATTAATTTATTGTGTATAAGATATGTAATAAAATCTAAAATAGATCTTTCCACTTTATCTTTAGTCTCTTTGTGGGTTGTTAAGACGTGTCTTGATGTTATCTGTTCTCTAATGGGTGTTAGTTCCATCTTTCGTATCTCAGATCTTACCTTTGTTATTATTTCCCATGCATTATTTACAGGAACAATTTTATCTTGAGGGGAGTGCAAAACAAGTATAGGACAGCTAATTAAAGGGAGATTGTATCTTATGTTTTTTAGAGCCTTTATAAAGCTATAAAGGGGGCCTAGTGCACAATGTCCTTCATAACCCTTGTAAGGTGCTATTTCCTTAGATGATGCAGGCTGGGGCGGAAGTTTAACTATTGGTTTTATAAAACGGAGGATAGAAATAAAAGGAAGTAAAAAAGAACAGCCTTCAAATGGAAAGATCTTATACAAATAGACTGGAGATGCAATAGTGACCAGTCCTGCAACAGGATATCTTTGTGCCAGATACATTCCAATACTTCCACCCATGGAGAGACCGATAATAATTACCTTTAAATCATTGTGAAAAAAGGTTAAAAATTCCTCTTCTGCCCTTTGGGCCCAGTGAGAAAATCTTGTTTTTTTGAATACAGAGATATCCTTTTCATGACCTGGAAGCACAGGGAGAGAGATGTTTTTAAATCCCAACTCACCAATTTTTTCAGCCAAAAAACTCATTTCAAATCTTGATCCCCCAAAACCGTGTAAAAGTAAGAATGCAACTTTGTCAATCTGTTCCATGTCTCATCCTCATAAGTTTTTAGATGACAGGAAAGAAGAAATTCGTTATTATATTTATTCAAAGATGAACCATAACCCCCATGTGCGAGAAAGTGTAACCTAGAAAGAATGAGATTAAAAGACCTAATCACCTCTTCAAAAATTTTACAACTTATCTGGTATTTTTGTGTTATATTAGATATATGGCTTTCTTTAAGTCCTAAGGCTACAGCTCCAATTGAATTTAAATCATCTGATAAGGTCTATCACATGCTTATGTATTTAATATTAGGTGCTGTTCCTTTTTTGTTTAGCAATAATTTAAGAAAGGTTGTCCTTTTTGTAATTTTTTCTCTATCTTTAGGTATTACTTTAGAGTGTCTGCAATATTTTGTGCCAAATAGAGAGTTTTCTCTGTTAGACATATTAGCAAATGAAGTAGGGATACTCTTGGCGTTGTTAGGAGGGACTATTTTACAAAGAATTAGGGTTGATTAGATGTATTATCTAAAACACTATTTTGACCCTGATTTTGATTATAAAAATCTAAAACCAAAGGAGACCAAAGATGGTAAAGTGGATCTTTATAATTTCGGTTATGTTCAAAATGTGGTTAGGGGTCAGGTTATTGCTGAGTTCCAAAAAATATCACCCCAAGATATTGATAAATATGATGAGAGATTTATTTTTAAAGAAAAGAAGTTTCCAATTGGCCTAAATTGCAGAGTTGATCCCAAAAATGAAAATCAATTAATTGCTTTGGTAAATGGATATGTATATTATGATGAAAATGGCAATATCTCAGTAAAAGATTTATTAAATGTTCGTGGCAATGTAGATTTTAGGACAGGAAATATTTATTTTGTCAATAACATAGTAATATATGGAGATGTGAAAACAGATTTTGAGGTCCAGGGAAATTCTATAGTTATAAAAGGTGTTGTACAAGGGGCAAAAATAACTGCCTTAAATTCCATAGCAGTGGAAGGCGGTGTAAAAGGAGAATCAAAGGCAATATTAAAGGCAGAAAATAATATTAGGTGTAGATATGTTGAAAATGCAACGTTACTTGCTAAGGGTTCAATACTGGTGGATCAACACTGCCTCCATTCTAATTTATATGCAAATAAGAATGTTATAGTAAAAGGGAAACTGGTTGGAGGTAGTGTATATAGTGGAGAGAAGGTGTTGGTAGAGGGTCCTTTAGGTGGAGGATTTAATGTTCCAACCTCGATAGTTTTGGGTTATGATTCAATTAATATGTATCAATTTAGCACTATAGAGAAAAGGCTAGATGAATTACAAAAAAGGATAGATTTCTTGGAAGCAAAGTATGCAAAGACAAAAGACCCTCGACTGTCTTTTGAAATAGATGAAAAAAGGCGTGAGGCAAAGATCTTAGCTAAATATCTTGCAAAGGTTGGGGAAAAAATAAAGAGAAAAGACTTTAAAAAATGTGCAGTTATAGCAAAAAGTGAGATTAACCCTGGCGTTGAGATCTCAATTGGCCCTGCTTACTATAAGGTAGAGGATTTTATTGAAGCAACAACTTTTTATTTAGAAGATAAGGAAATAGCTTTATCCACTTTTAAAAAAAGAAAAAGATAACTCATTACCTGTTCTTAGAAACCTACGTATTGGAGATAGATATGGATATTGGTACCCTAATAGGTCTTCTAGCTGGATTTGGACTTATCATAGGCTCTATTTTAATGGGAGGAGGTCTGGGTGCTTTTATTGATATTCCCTCTATTTTGATAGTGATTGGAGGTACTATATCCGTTACATTTGTTATGTTCCCAATGGGTACAGTTTTTGGGGCAATTAAAGTAGGTATGAAGGCCTTTTTTACAAAGTCCCTGGATCCCAATGAGATTATTAATCAAATATCCTCCATGGCAGAGGTTGCGAGAAAAGATGGCCTTGTTGCCTTAGAAAAAGTACAAACAAATAATGAGTTTTTAAAAAAAGGATGCACATTGGTTGCGGATGGGAATAACAGTGAAACAGTTAGATCAGTGCTTGAAATAGAACTTGCTTTTATGAAACAGAGGCATTCTACTGGACAAGACATCTTTAAGAGTATGGGATCAATGGCCCCTGCCTTTGGTATGATAGGTACACTTATAGGTCTTGTTAAGATGCTTCAAACTTTGGATGATCCCTCCTCCATTGGACCTGCAATGGCAGTGGCACTTTTAACTACATTTTATGGAGCAGTACTTGCCAATGTTATGTTTATTCCTATTGCAAAAAAATTAGAAGAAAGATCAAAAGAAGAATCACTTTATATGGAGATAATCATTGAAGGTATAGTATCTATTGCCAATGGCGAGCATCCAATAATAACAAAAGAAAAACTAAAGGCATTTCTGTCTCCAGCTTTAAGGGAAGGTAAAAAATAGTAATTTTTATTGAAAAACTGATTAGCTCAGTAACCTAGACATGGGGACGATAGAAGTAAAATTCTACTCGCCTGTTTTTTCTCCTGTTTTCTTTATTTGTATTAGGCACTAGTGGGAGGGTATCAGCATAGCCTTCTGCTCTAAATCTTCGGGGGTTAAAGCCTCCTTTTTCTAAGATATATTTGAGTACTGCGGCTGCCCTTGCTGTGGAGAGTTCCCACGCTGATGGATATTTTGAGTTTTTGGCTTCTATATCATCTGTATGCCCCCGAATTGCCACCATCCAATCATTTTTTTTCAAAAGTTCAATAATTGAGTCCAGGACCTTTTTTGATTCTGGTAAGATCTTAGCTGTTCCTTTTTTAAAGAGTACCTCACTTCTAATTCTCACTAAAACTCCGTCCTGTTCAGTAGTTATATCCATAGGTGTGCTTTTTTGTGCCTTGCCAAGTATTGATTTCGCAATTAATACCATCCCAAGCACCTGTTTATCTTCTTTGGTAAGTTTCACTTTATTTTCATATGGAGAAGGAGAAAAGGCCGCATAAGGTGCTTCAGGCCTTTTAACTTGAACTCCAAAGGCATCCTTGATAGAGCCTAACATGTCCTGAAATTTCTGGATATCCATATTTGCAAAAGATAGAAGTAGCACAAAAAATGTAAGTAGCAACGACATAAGATCAGAAAAGGTCGTTAACCATTCAGGTGCGCCTTCTTCTTGTTTTTGTTCTGGTTCCCTTGAAGCCATATGTACTCACCAATATATTTTTTTATAAAAAATATATAACAATTTGTTAAATTGCAAGGTTTGAATGGGGAGATAAAAAGGGGGCTTAATTTATAAAAGGGGTTGATATATATTTGATTGCAACCAGTAAAATGACCCCCCCAAGGATTAATTTTATTGTTTTTACAGGGATCTTTGTCTGTAATTTTTGCCCACATAAATGCCTGCAATAACTCCTGTAAGCAAAGACGGGATTAATATTCCGCTTAGTCGCCAAATAATAGTTACTGATAATATTAACTGGAGTACAGAAGAGATAGTCCAGGCCTCGCTTGACCGTTGGATTATAGAAAAGGAATTTCGAGACACGAAATCCTCAAATCATATATCAGTTC
>JAMOPG010000021.1 GCA_027064715.1 Desulfobacterales bacterium | reverse complement strand
AAATCACTGCTAGGGACACTTCATAAATTGCCCCTATCAATCACAAATCATCCGACTTTGACAATTAGAGTAGGAAGTTAGTGGAATTAGGGGTGTTTTTTTATAAAAGTTTAATCACATCAGCTTATCTCACACTCTTTTCTTTTTAACCGTCCTTTAACTTCTTTAACTAGCCTGTGAATAGCTGCACCTTTCTCTTTTTTAGAGGGAGCTGTCCTAGGTACTGTTTTAGCTGGGCCTTTGTAAATATATCCCATCTCTTTTAATGCCCGTAAAACTGTATCTTTACTAACCTCTATATTTAAATCTCTTCTTGCAGCATGAGTTATTAATAAAACAGTCCATGTGTTTTCCTGAAAGCCATGCTTTATAGGGGAATTTGAAATTATGGTTTCAATATATTCCATTATTTTTTTTCTTTTGGCCTGGCTGGCGAAAATTTCCGATTAAATCCTTTGGTGCCATAAACCATGGAACGCTTAATCCAATCTCTAACAGTATGAGGATGATGCTTAAGCATCTTAGCTATTTGAGGTGCGGACTTCCCCTCAGCATTTAAAAGGACCATCAGCGCTTTTTCTGAATCTTTTGATGGGGCCTGACGATGAAAATTTTCCCGTTGCTTTCGTTGATTATCTGATAATTGCACCCTAATCATATCTTCTTCCAAAAGATTTTTGATAATGTTTTGGAGAGAAGAGGGGATAAGAGTTTATTTTATACCTTTTCTCACAAAACAGGCGTGAGAACCTCTTTATTTTTTGTTTGATCTTCAATAAATTTTTCAAAAAAGAGTTTATAAAATTTTCCAGGTTTACCATTTCCTACAAGGTTTCCTTCAAAAGTAGTGATAGGTAATACATCTATAGTTGTACCAAAAACCAAGATTTCTTCTGCCTTTTTGAAATCTTCCACATATAGATTACAACTAGTGACCCCCTTTAAAAGTCCCACCTTTACCATTTCTTTTGCAAAATGAATAGCCCGTAAAATTGTAGTACCTTTTAAAATATGATCAAAGGATGGGGTTAAAAATCTTTTATCTTTTGTAATGAGAGCAAAATTTTCAGTGGGTCCTTCTCCTATTTTCCCTTGTTCTGTGGTATTTACAACGTAATCAACTCCTAATTGGGTACACTCCAGTTCCATGAGGACGTTTTGGAGATAATTACAGGATTTTATGGCAGCAAAAAAAGGACCTTTGGATGGCACTCTACTTATTTTAAGGGAACATCCTATTGTTCTTTTCCTTTCTTCTAATGGTACTAATTTAGTTATTACCACATAGAGTTGGGGGCCTATAGATTTTTCAGGTTTTGGTGAAAAATCTCCTGGTCCCCTTGAAATGTAAAGCCTTATAACACAATTTTTTTGCCCACTGACCTTTACGGTTTTAATGACTATTTGCTTAATCTTTTCCAAAGGATAAGGCGGAGTTAATTGGAGTTTATTGAGGGAGTTTTTTAGTCTCTTGAAGTGGGCATCTAATTGATAAATATTACCATTAATACATTTAAATACTTCAAATACTCCATCCCCCCTATGGACCATGTGGTCGTCAATAGGGATTAACATAAGGTTTGGATTGAGTGTTATTCCACCTAGCCATGAAGAATACATGGCAATATAAAAATTTTGATGTGGATAGGATGTATTAGTCAGTTTTTTTACAGCTTCATCAAAGTCAATTAAAGGAATCTCCATTTATTTTTCCCTCTTCATTCTGTGTACCTATTTTTCGCCATATTTATCAACTCTATATTCTCAAAAAATATGTCAACTAAATGGGGATCAAATTGTTTACCTTTTTGTCTGGCTACTTCCTCTAACACCTTTTCTTCAGGCCACATGTCTTTATAGCATCTTTTAGAAGATAGGGCATCAAATACATCTGCTAAACATACTATACGTCCCCATATGGAAATTTCTTCTCCTTTTTTTGGTCCTATCTTTATAATTTTATCATTTATTTCCTTAATTTTTCCTGGATATCCATATCCATCCCATCTCTCATGATGTTCTAAGGCTATTAATCTGGCTATTTTTTCAATCTCAGAAGTAGGATTTTCAAATAGTTTTGCTCCTATATAAGTATGTTTTTTTATTTGTTCATACTCCTCATCTGTTAATTTTGATTCTTTTTTTAAAATTGTATCTGAAATTGCCACTTTTCCTACATCATGTAACATGGCTGCAATTCTAATTAAATCTTTATTTCTATCTATTTTTTTCTCTGGTACATTATTTTGGTATGCCCAGGCTTCATAAAGAATTGCGGAATATTCTCCAACCCGATTAACGTGCATGCCTGTTTCTTTAGGATCCCTTAATTCCGCCATTTTTATCATTCTAAGCACAATAGTCCTTAACAAACTTGCTCGTTCAAGAACAATGGAAGCACACTCACCTAATAATGTAACCAATGGAACAAATGCAGGATCAAAAGCAATAATTTTGCCTGATAATGGATCTTTTGCATTTATTAATTGTAATACTCCCACTACTTCTTTTTTGGGGTTTAATAGGGGAATGGTTAGCATAGATTTGGTCCTATAGTTGGAATTTTTGTCTACTTCTTTGTTGAATTTATAAGGAAGATCATCAGGAATTGCATATACATCATCTATGTTTAGAGGTTCTTTTGTGGTTGCCACATAACCAGCA
>JAMOPG010000020.1 GCA_027064715.1 Desulfobacterales bacterium | reverse complement strand
TCTTTTTTCGGAGTAGTATTATGAAAAAACAATATGAAGAAGATTATGCAAATATGGGTTTAATAGCTTTAAAGAGAGCAAGTCGTAAGGTATTAGAGAAGGCTTATTATGACAATTTGCGAGTACCGATATGGAGAAATGGTAAGATAGAATATATCTCCAAAGAAATAAAAGAGGGCAAAAGTTTATCTCATGGCAAACATGAACTAATAGAATATATTGACAAAAAAGGACAAAAAAGTGAAGGTTTATTATGATGATGAAATAGATGCATTATATTTAAAACTTTGAGATGAATTTCCAGATGGAGGTATAGAAATCTCTGAGGGTGTTAATATAGATACCACCTCTAACAATAAAAGAGTAGGAATTGAAATTCTGAATGCTTCAAAGAAGATAGATTTGTCCTCATTGTTATCTTATTCTTTTGAAGATGAGAGCTATTTAAAAATACCTAATTATTTAAAACGAACTATTAAAAGCAATCTGGTTTAAGTATTTAGAAGAAATGACAAGAGCAGTGGTTGCTGCTACAAATTCAATTAATTCAGGGACAGATATCCTCCCATTAAATTCACCTAAATGTGGACCACTATATATGGTTATGTCTTTTTCACCTTTTTTTATCTCCTTTATCTGATTTTTTGTATAACCATATTGTAAAAGGACTTTTTCAAATTCTTTTCTGTTCATTGCTTTTTGATCTTCTACTCTGATTATCTCTTCCATGTATTTGTCCATGCCCATCTCTTCAATCAATCTTTCAACAAGATAATCCATTTGTTGAAAAGGAATAGTATTTATCTTATATCCATTAAATCCTTCAAAGTAATTTTTTATTACAATGTCAACAGCCTTTTTAAATAATGGTTTAGAAAATAAATCTCTAGCATCTGTGATGGATCCATCTTTAGTTATTCCAACCCTTGATGGATCTTGCATTCTAAAATAGCTTCCAATAATCAATATAAAAGATAAAATTTGATTTCCCATTTGTCTAAAAAAAAGTGTTCTATTATCACCACTAAAACTTTCAATATGTTCAAAATCCCTTATACCAGATGCCCCAATATTTGGATAAAGTGATGATTCTAACCATCTATCTAAACGACCACCCCTGTCCCATAAATAAACTCCACTATCTGACCTTCTATTTCTTTGGGTTCTGTTGTGAAATAAAGGAATAACTGCAGTGTGTATAATCCCTTTATCCATTAACATCCCAAGTATCTTTGCATTTTTTTCTAAAATTGCCAAAAATTCCTGATAAGACACTTTGCTTTTTAGACCCAATCCATTGGGATATACAAAATATTGTTTTGGTACTAAAAAACATATAAATGGAGAAGAATTATTATTAAAAGAAAAAACAAAATTGCCTTTTACATGTATCACATCTGGAACAGAAAATAATTTATCCCATGCATTTTGTTTTAAATAAAGGATCCATTTGATCTCTTTTAAGAGATTTTTTACATCATTTTTGTTCTTTGCAAATTTAAAAACCAATACTTTATTAGAATCATTAAATAAAAAAAGGGTAGATCTTCCCAGAATTATCTTTTTACCCTGTTTAAAACCAACTTTTTTAAAGATATCATCTTGAGAAATTTTATAAACATTGTCTGGGATATTATTCTCTATAATTTCTGGACCATCTATTTTTATTGGTAATGTTCCAAGGGCAAAAGAAGCAGGATAAGATGAGGTATTTAAGATGTTTTTTGAAAAATCTTTTAAAATAGATAATGAAAGGTCTTTAAGTGTTATATCAGTTGTAATTACAGAAATTTCTTTAAGTAGATGTGCAGCCTCTCTGTATAAGATTGAGGCAAGCTTTTGTTTATCATGTTTTTTATATTTTAATATCTTTTCAATAAGACCAATTAGATGTACATCAATCTTTTCAGGATGTTCTCTTATAAGTTCCTTTACATTTTGAAGGGTCATGAAATGGGAAGCAAAACTTCTTCCCACATAAGAAATTATTGATGCTGTGCTGTGTGCTATGTTCATTTTTCTATTATGTTAAAAATGTCTCCAACTTTATTATATATAAAAAACTTTGTTAGTGTCTTATCTTTTATCTCAAGTAATCTTTTAAAATGGTTATATATGCCAAATGAATGCATTGGCACAAAATATTTGGGTTTTACTATATCTATGAATTTAAATGTACCCCCAAAATCTCTTAGTCTTGGATCCATGTTAGAAAATGCTATGTAAATCCCTTCTTCTTTTAATTCATTTAATATCTCCTCAAAATATTGTTGTATGGCCTTTTTTTCTGCCTCTTTTGTATCTGGCCAAATCCATTCAGCTAGATCCCCTCCAAAATATATCTTTTTATCTTGCACTTTTATTAAATAAGCATTTCCCAGGTCATTGCTTTCAAATGTCTTGATCTTCAATCCTTCTAAATCATATTCGTCTTCTGGCTCAAGTATATGGGAATTTTGTTCAAATAAGGAAGGATTTAAAGAGTAAATATCATATGATATAAAAAAAATAGTATTCTTTTTGATATCTTTTATTTTTGAGACAAATTCAATGCCAAAATGATCTTCATGGGAATGTGAAAAAAATATATACAATTGTTTTGAATGTTGAATAACATTGTATAAAATTGGCTGTCCATCCTCGGGGAGATGCTCAGATGAAGGAATATCAAATAAAAAGTCTTTATTATCAATAGATAAATAAAAGCAGTTGTGGTATATATACTGGATTTTACCTCGCCCCATTTAACTGCTCCCTCTCATCTTTAAATAATTTATATATAACAGCTTCTTCTAAAGCCTTCCAGCTTGCTTCAATGATATTATATGATACTCCTGCAGTAATCCACCTGTCTTTGCTATCAGCTGATTCAATTAACACCCTTACAACTGACGCAGTGCCTGCAAACTCAGGATCTTTTGGAGCAAGTACCCTTACTTTAAAGTCTATTAGTTTCATGTTAGTAAGATTTGGATAAAATTTTTCTAAGCTTTTTCTGAGGGCATTATCTAACGCATTTACAGGACCTTTTCCTGTGGCAGCAGTATGTGATATTTGCCCGCCTACTTTAATCATAACTGTTGCTTCTGTAATTGGTTCTGGTATCTCATGTTGCACTGCATCTAATACTCTAAAGCCGATAAGCTCGTAGTACTTTTTTAATTTTCCTAAAGTTTTATAAAGTAGCAGTTCAAATGAAGCCTCTGCCACGGAAAATTCATAACCTATGGATTCCAGTTCTTTTATTTTTTGGATTAACTCCAATACAACAGGATCATCTTTTTTCAGATTAAGACCTAAATTCTTTGCCTTGAACACAATATTGCTTTTACCTGCTAGATCAGAAAGGATTACCTTATTTGAATTCCCAACAAGTTCAGGAGATATGTGTTCATAGGTCCTGGGATTGAAAAGTATTGCACTTACATGTATACCACCTTTGTGTGCAAAAGCAGATTCGCCAACATATGGCTGTCTTTTAAAAGGAGTAAGATTTGCGGTCTCAGCCACAAATCTTGAAACTCCAGTTAGATCTTTTAGCTTTCCTTGTGGAAGACATTTAAGGCCCATTTTTAGCTCAATATTTGGAATGATAGAGCAGAGGTTTGCATTTCCGCACCTCTCCCCATATCCATTTATAGTTCCCTGTACATGCCTTACTCCAAGCTGTACTGCCATTAATGTGTTTGCAACTGCAAGCTCTGCATCGTTGTGCACATGTATTCCCAGTTTATAGTCTGGAAACTGTTTTTTTACTTCTTCAATTATTTCTTTTATCTCCCACGTTAGACATCCCCCATTTGTATCACAGAGCACAATACAATCAGCCCCAGCCTCCCAAGCCATTTTTATGCAGGATAGAGCATACTCTTTATTTTCTTTAAAACCATCAAAAAAGTGTTCTGCATCAAAAAATACCTCTTTGACCTTTTTTTTGGCATATCGTATGGAGTCATATATGATTTCTAAGTTGTGATTTAGGTCTGTTTTTAAGGCCTCTTTTACATGGATGTCCCAAGTTTTCCCCACCAAGGTGACAACACCTGGAGACATCTGTATAACTCTTTTAAAGGCCTTGTCGTTTTCTGGACTGGATTTTGGATGATGGGTGCTTCCAAATGCAGCAATCTTTGAATAGTTGAATTCATAGTTTTTTATTTCTTTAAAAAAATTTTCATCTGTTGGATTGGATGAAGGCCACCC
The DNA here is from genome assembly GCA_027064715.1 of Desulfobacterales bacterium. Classification (GTDB taxonomy): domain Bacteria; phylum Desulfobacterota; class Desulfovibrionia; order Desulfovibrionales; family Desulfothermaceae; genus Desulfothermus. The sequence goes on along the minus strand of JAMOPG010000020.1, from coordinate 16,799 downwards.
ACCTTCAATATAATCAATTCCCAATTCATCTAACTTTTTTGCAACTCTGATTTTATCTTCTGTGGAAAAGTTTACTTCAACTGCCTGGGCGCCATCTCTTAATGTTGTATCATAAATAAAAACCTTATCAGCCATTAGTTATTCTCCACAGTTGGTTCTTTATCCAGGCCAAAGGCCTCATGCAATGTTCTTACAGCAAGTTCAGTATACTTTTCTTTTATTAAGCAGGAAATTTTTATTTCAGATGTGCTGATCATCAATATGTTAATATTTTCTGACTTAAGTGCCTTAAATGCAATTGCTGCAACTCCAGAATGATTTCTCATTCCAACTCCAATAATAGATACCTTTGCAACATCAGGATCATAAAAAACCTCTTTTGCACCAATTTCATCTTTCACCCTTTCTATTATCTTTAATGCATCTTTTAATTCCTTTCTACTAACAGTAAATGTAAGATCTGTCCTTCCTTCATGTGATGGATTTTGCACTATCATATCAACCACAATATCATAAGCAGCTAGAGGTTCAAAAATAGCTGCAGCAATTCCTGGTTCATCATATATATCAACAAGGGTAATCCTTGCCTGATCTTTATCATAAGCAATCCCAGAAACCAATACTGATTCCATAATTTCATCCTCCTTTACAACTAAGGTGCCTGGTTCATCAGAAAAAGTTGAACGTACATGAATGGGTACATTATATTTCTTTGCAAATTCCACAGACCTGATCTGTAATACCTTTGCCCCCATTGAGGCCATCTCAAGCATTTCATCATATGCTATTTTTTGTAATTTCCTGGCCTTTGAACACACATTTGGATCTGTTGTGTATACTCCATCCACATCAGTGTAGATCTCGCACATCTCAGCATTTAGGGCTGCTGCTAATGCCACTGCTGAGGTATCTGATCCACCTCTTCCAAGTGTAGTTAAATTTTTTTGAAAATCACACCCTTGAAATCCAGCTACTACCAATACGTCATAGGTTTTTAAAAGATCCATCATTTTTTCTGTATCTATATCAAGTATCCTTGCCTTACCAAATGCCTTGTCAGTATGTATTGGGATTTGAAAACCTAAAAGAGATCTCGCCTTAATGTTTGCATCCTTTAGAAGCATTGTAAAAAGGGCTATGGAGACCTGTTCTCCTGTAGTAAGCAAAACATCCAGTTCTGCTGGGTCAGGATCTTTAGAAAACTCATTTGCAAGTGCTATTAATCTATCAGTTTCCCCTGCCATGGCAGACAATACTACTACAACTTTGTAACCTTGATTTAATTTTTTCTCCACCTTGGCCTTAACAAGCTTCATCCTTTCAAGACCTGCCACCGAGGTGCCACCAAACTTCTGTACAATAATCTTCATAGTAATCCTTGCTCCTTGAGAATTTTTTCAAGTTGTGTCTTTATTAATAAAAGCTTATCTCCTTTGAAAGTTAAATATATTCTTCTTCTGTTTTTATAATTATTAATTTTAAATTCCATAAATATAAATTTTTCTGGCCAAAAATCTTCTGGAATCCTTTCACACCATTCAACAAACACCAATTGATCTTTGGTATTAAGAAATTCAAGTATCTCGTCTTCTAAATACAAACACCTGTACAAGTCAATATGTATTGTTTCAGGTTTTGTTGGATATACATTATAGAGATTAAAGCTTGGGCTTGATACCTCTGCTTTCTCTCCCCCAGAAATATACTTTAAAAAATATCTAACAAATGTTGTCTTGCCTGCGCCTATCTCGCCTTTTAATAAAAAAATGCATCCCCTTAAAGGCAAACATAGGTTTGCCATGCTTTTTGCAAAGATATCAAGATGTTTTAAAGATGTTATACTTACTTCCATCTAACCAATACCTCTGGGAGGACGTACGCAATATCGTGTGCAAGATTTCCTCTTTTGGGAAATTTTTCCTTTAAAAGTTCTCCAGCAAGTCCATGCCACATAACCCCAATACATGCAGCATCTAAAGACTTATCTCCTCTTGCCTTTAAAAAACCAATAACTCCAGCTAGCACATCTCCTGAGCCTCCAATTGCCAGATTTTTGCACGCAATGTTGGAAATATAAATCTTTTTGTTTAGATCGCACACAAGAGTACCTGGTCCTTTTAAAATGGAGATGCATTTGAATTTATCTACTATTTGTGTTAGAGCATTATACCTATCCTCTAAAATTTTCATTGTCTTAATACCAAGCAGGTATCCAGCCTCTCCTGGATGTGGAGTGAGAATAGTGTCTGAAGGTATAGATGTTTCATTTAAGTCTAATTTTGATAAATTAAATAGCGCATCTGCATCTATAATTGTTGAGGGGTGTTCATGGGTTAAATATTCTTTTAAAAATTCCAAAGCTCCCTTATCTCTGCCCATACCAGGGCCAATAACCACAGCATCAAATCTTTTAAGCTCATCCTTTATCTCATAAAACATCTCTTTATTAAAAACATCACTCTCTTTTTTGCCTAAGGGTAAAATCATGATCTCAGGCCAAGAGAGTTTTAGATTTAAGCTACACAAATAGGGCAGGGCAACAGTTACCAATCCAGCTCCAGCCTTTAATGCCCCAATGGCACAAAGTGTTGTGGCTCCTGTAAGTCCTTTTGCACCTCCAATTATTAACACATGCGCAGCCTTACCTTTGTGATCAAAATCTGAGATATCTGGTATTTTTTTTAATATATCTGGAGTAATACCCCAAAAAGAAGGGGGATTTTCCTTTTTTACTAAATTAGGTATCCCAATTTTTCCAATAACGAGTTTTCCAACATATTTTTTTGCATGAGGTAAATAAAGACCCACCTTTGCTTCTTCAAATGTAACTGTGATGTCAGCCTCAACTGCTATTGGCGATGGATTCCCAGTGTAGCCATTGAGACCAGAGGGAATATCTATTGCCAAAATAAAGCTCTTGTTTTTTTGCTCATTGATCAAACTGATTAATCTTTCATAATCCTCCCTCAATGTACCAGAAAATCCAGTTCCAAGAAGAGCATCTATAATAATATCGTAGTCATTAATATTAATATCATCTGTTATGTATGATGTTTTTACACCTAATTTTACAGCTAGTTCTGCGTGATATTTTGCATCATTTTTATATTCTGATATATCTTTTTTATGAAACACAGTAATATCTGCACCATATTCATTTAATATTCTGCCAACAGCAAAACCATCACCTCCATTATTGCCAGGTCCAGCAAATATAGCTACTTTTTTTTGTTTTACATTTCCTATTTCATCAAATAATGCATAGACACATTGCCTTGCGGCATTTTCCATCAGTATTTCGCCTGAAATCCCTATCTTTTCAATTGTGATTTTATCCCACAAACCCATTTCTTTAGGTGTTGGCAGGGGTATATACATTTTAACCTCCATATATTTTTCTATCCTTCTAAAACAACAGCTGCTGTAGCGATATTTTTCTCATGTGAGATTGACAAAAAGATCCTTTTTATTTTCTTTTTATCTGCCACTATTTTTGCATTGCCATTGAGAACTATTTCAGGAGATGAGTTAGCTTGTGATATTATCTCTATATCTTTAAATGAAATTCCATAAGAAAATCCTGTTCCCAATGCCTTGACCATGGCCTCTTTTGCAGCAAATCTTGATCCAACATATTGCACTCTGTTTTTTGGAATGGATCTTTTTTCATTTGGTGTTAAGATCTTATCAATAAATTTATCTCCCCATTTTTTAAGTACCTCTTCAATTCTGTCGAGATCTACAATATCTAATCCTATTCCCAGAATCATAATCAATCAACAAATGTATTTATTATTTCAACCATATCTCGTACAGCCTTTTCCATTCCAACAAGGGCAGCCCTAGCCACAATACTGTGTCCAATGGAGTATTCACAAATGCCTGGTACTTTTGAAAACGCCCAGATGTTTTCATAATTTAATCCATGTCCAAGGTTAACTTTAATGTTAAAGTCCTGTGCCAACTTAATCCCCCTTAAGATCTTTTTAAGTTCTTTACGCCTTGTAATATCATCCTGTGCATCAGCATAGTGACCTGTATGAATTTCAATATATTCTGTTTCAACCTCTTTGGCAGCTTCAATCTGTTTTTCATCTGCATCAATAAATAGAGATGTCTTAATTCCAGCCTCTTTTATTGGTTTTAAAAATTCTTTTATAGAATTTAAATTTGACGCCACATCAAGTCCACCTTCTGTTGTGAGTTCCTGTCTTTTTTCTGGAACCAAACAAACCATGTAAGGCTTAACTTCTAAGGCAATCTCCTGCATCTCTTTTGTTGCTGCCATCTCTAAATGTAGTTTAGTCTTTATAGTTTCTTTTAACAGTCTAAGATCTCTGTCCTGAATGTGTCTTCTATCTTCCCTTAAATGGACAATTATTCCTGATGCACCTGCAATTTCAGCCAAAAATGCTGCATGTACAGGATCTGGCTCTTTTGAGAGTCTTGCCTGCCTTATGGTTGCAATGTGATCTACATTTACTACTAATTTTGGCATAATTTTATACTCCTTTTAATCTAAGTGAAAAATTTTTTTGGCCTTTTCCTTAAGTTTGAACTTTTGGACCTTCCCACTTGCTGTCATGTCATAAGAATCCACAAAGGCAATATACTTTGGTATCTTATATCTTGCAAGCCTTCCCCTGCAAAATTCTTTTATATCTTCTTCTGTATAATTATAACCTTCCTTTAGTATAATAAAAGCAGCAACCTCTTCTCCATATTTTTTGCTTGGAACTCCAACTACTTGCACATCATAAATACCTTCCATTTGATATAAAAATTCTTCTATTTCCCTGGGATATATATTTTCTCCACCCCTAATTATCATATCTTTTAATCTTCCAGTTATGCTAACATATCCGTCCTCATCCATTACCCCTAGATCACCTGAGTGTAAAAATCCTTCCTTATCAATTGCTTCTTTTGTGGCCTGTTCCATTTTGTAATATCCTTTCATCACATTATAACCACGGCAGCAAATCTCTCCCTGGACCCCTGGAGGTACTACTTTACCACTCTTTGGATCAACTAGTTTTACTTCAATGCCTGGAAGTGGTCTGCCCACTGTTTCAACCCTTTTTATGATATCATCCTCTGTCCTTGTCTGGGCGATTACTGGAGATGCTTCTGTAAGTCCATAACAAATTGTTATTTCCTTCATGTTCATCTTTTCCATAACATCTCTCATGATCTTTATGGGGCAAGGGGCACCTGCCATAATGCCAGTTCTAAGAGAGGAGTAGTCAAATTTTGAAAACATGGAGTGTTCTAAAATAGAAATAAACATGGTTGGAACCCCATATAAAGCAGTACATTTTTCTGCCTGGACAGAAGTCATAACTAACAGGGGATTGAATTCTTCTAAAACCACAAGTGTAGATCCATGTGTGACTGCAGCAAGAACACCCATTACACATCCAAAACAATGAAATAATGGAACAGGTAGACAGATCTTGTCTTTCTCTGTGAGCTTTTGGTTTTCTCCTACCCAATATCCATTATTTAATATGTTGTAATGTGTAAGCATCACCCCTTTGGGAAATCCTGTTGTCCCAGATGTATATTGCATATTAACCACATCAAAAGGGGAGACCTCTTTTTGTCTATTTAAATATTCATCATCTGAGATAAGTTGTGCCATATTCATGATCTCAGGAATAGAGTAGAGGCCTTTATATTTTTCGTGTCCAAGAAAACATACCCTTTTTAAATAAGGAAGCTCTTTGCTTTTCAGATATCCTCTAGGTTGGGTTTTTAGCTCAGGCACCAGTTCATAAATCATTGATAAATAGTCTGAATCTCTATAACCTTCTATCAAAAATAGGTTTTCTGCTTCTGATTGTGAAAGAAGATATTTGAGTTCAGCAAGTTTATAATGTGTATTCACAGTTAGAAGGATTGCACCAATCTTTGCAGTGGCAAATTGTAACGCAATCCAGAAGGGAACATTTGGTGCCCATACTGCAACTTTTTCTCCTTTTTTTACACCAAGGGCCATAAGTCCTTTAGCAAGATCATCTACGATCTTTGCAAATTCTCTATATGTAAGCCTCAAATCTCTATCTACATATACAACAAATTCATTATCTGGATATTTTTTGGCAGTTTCATCTAGCATCTCACCCAATGTCTTTTCCATTAAAAAAACACCATCACCCATAAATGTACCCCTTTTATACTTCATTTTTTTAATTTAAGGCATGTATAATACTGCATAAATCTTTGCAATCTCATTATTTGCACAACATACCTTGTGTGGGACAACTGAGTTGTAATAGATTGAATCACCTTGTTTTAAAATATACTTATTTTTTCCATAAGTTACTTCAATTTCCCCTGAAATAACAACAATAAATTCTTCTCCTTCATGGGATGAGAAATCTACATCTTTACTTTCTGGATATATTTCAATATAAAATGGCTCCATGTGTCTATCTGTCTTTCCTTGTCCAAGGGAATAGAACTTTAAGGGTAAATCGTATCTATGACCTCTAATAGTTTCTTTTGAATCTAACTCTTCTTTTTTAACAATCACTGGATCTTGTGTTAATTGATCGTCTATAAAAGTACCCAATCGTGTCCCCAATGCCCTGGATATTTTTAGAAGAATACCTATTGCTGGATAGACTTTGTCCTCTTCAATAGCCTTAATTAATTCCAAACTAAGCCTAGAACGATTAGCCAGTTCTTCTAAAGATACTTCTCTTAATTCCCTGAATTTTTTTATGCGTGTTCCAATGCTGGTCTTTGTCATATCAACTCTCCCTTGTTTTTTTAATTTTTGAGAGAAATTTTTTGATATAAAAGAATTTTAAGGTTGTAAAGGAGTAATGAGTTATGTTATTTTATTTCAAAAGGTTGTTTTATAATTGCTTTACAGCTGTAAGGATAGCATTCATTATAAGTTGGAGTAAAGGCCAACAAAAAAAGAAAAATGAGAACGTATAAAAACTGCTTAAGGAGGCCATAGACGTGAGGGTTATGGCTATAACCTGGAAGGCATGTATTGACCAATTAGGGAGATGTGAGATATTGAAAAATTGGGAAGGGAGGTGAAGTACTGGGGGATGCCACTCCCTGAAATTTTGAAAAATGATCATTAGTTATTGACAGTCTAATACTTCTAGTTATTTTAAACATAGATGATGCGGCATAAGTAACTTTTTGATTAAATTTTAATAAAAAATTAAAGATTGGAGAAAAAATATGGCCTATAAATTTACCAATGATTTTTTTGAAGAATTGAAGATTATGAAAAATAGGGTAGACGAGATTGTAGAAAAGAGTTTGATGAGTTTTGAAAAAGAAAAAACAGCAAGCTCAAATACCTTCAATCCCAATACAGATGTATTTGAGACCCATAATTGCTATGTGATCCAGATGGAAGTACCTGGAGTTGAAAAGGATGATATTTTTATTGAAGTTAAGGATAAAGAACTGCATATTTATGGTGAAAAAAGACTATTAAAAGATACATCATGTCAATCATATGTGTTGCTTGAAAGATCATATGGACCCTTTAGAAGGGTATTTAGTTTGCCTCAAACTGTAGATGAAGATGGGATTAAGGCAACATTGGAAAAAGGTGTATTGACAATAAAAGTGCCTAAAAAAGAGTTTTTTAAAGAAGAGATAAAGATAAAGATTGATGTTGAGTAATTTTCTAAAAAAAATTGTACTGAGGAGGTTGGTTTTATGAAAAACCAATTAAAAACTGGCATTTTGTTGGGAATTTTGACTGCAATAATACTTTTGTTTGGTAAAATTTTAGGAGGACAAACGGGGCTTATTATAGCTTTTTTCTTTGCAATATTAATGAATATTGGAAGTTATTGGTTTTCAGATAAGATTGTTCTCTCCATTTATGGAGCAAGGGAGGTAAGCGATCATGAAGCCCCAACACTCCACAGGATAGTGGAGTATCTTGCTGAAGAGGCAAACATACCCAAGCCAAGGGTATATATTATTCCTTCTCCTCAACCTAATGCCTTTGCAACAGGAAGAGGCCCTAAAAATGGGGTTGTGGCAGTCACAGAGGGAATCTTAGAATTGCTTACTCCAGAGGAGTTGATGGGAGTATTGGCACATGAAATTGGTCATATCAAGAATAGAGATATATTGATACAGACAGTGGCAGCAACCTTGGCTGGTGTTATTATGTTTGTCTCTGATATGATCAAATGGACTGCAATTTTTGGCATGGGTAGTGATGATGAAGAAGGGAATCCTTTTGTAGCAATAGTTATGGCAATAGTTGCACCATTTGCTGCATTGCTTATTCAACTTGCAATTTCCAGATCCAGGGAATATTTTGCAGATGAGACAGGGGCAAAATTGTGTAAAAATCCAGAGTACCTTGCAAGTGCCCTTGAAAAGCTTGAAGCATATTCTAAGAGCATACCCATGACAGTGGGTAATCCATCAACAGCACATATGTTTATCGTAAATCCATTTAAAGGGAGTACTTTCTTGACACTTTTTAGCACACATCCCCCAATTGAAGAAAGAGTAAAAAGATTACGGAACATGAGATATTAAATTTGTAAGGGATAAAAATAATAAACAAAAAGCTCAGGATGGGCGCCTGAGCTTTTTGTTTTTGTTGGGGAGGGTGATATGATCAAAAAGAATTTTACAATACTAAATTTATTTTTTTTGTTTTTTTTATCCACTATATGTTCAGCTTATTCTTCAAATATAGAACTTAGAAAAAATTTGGTAGTGAAGGCAGTGGAAAAGGCTGCTCCAGCGGTTGTGAACATAAAGGCAGCAAAGGTGGTTGAGAGGTATTCAAATCCCTTTAGGGATTTTTTCGGAGATGACTTTTTTTCCCCATTTTTTAAAGACATATTCCCTGGATACAAAGAAAAGATATTGGAACAGAGTTTGGGCTCTGGTGTAATCATTGATGGAGACAAGAGGCTAGTTTTGACAAATGCTCATGTTATTACAGGTGCATCTAATATAAAGGTTAAACTTCTAGACGGACGGGAATTTGAGGCAGAGTTAGTTGGAAGTGATCCTGATTTTGATATTGCGCTTTTGAAACTAAAAGGATCAGATCATCTTCCACAGGCCAAAATGGGAACTTCAAAAGATCTGATGGTTGGAGAGACAGTTATAGCAATTGGAAATCCTTATGGATTTAGTCATACTGTCACAACAGGTGTTGTGTCAGCATTAAATCGATCCATTAGAACCAAGTATAATACTTATTTTGGATTTATACAGACAGATGCTGCTATTAATCCTGGAAATAGCGGGGGGCCTCTATTAAATGTATTAGGAGAGGTAATAGGAATAAATACAGCTATTTATGCTCAGGCGCAAGGAATTGGATTTGCAATTCCCATTGATAAAGCAAAAAATGTTATATATGAACTTCTTCACTTTGGAAAAGTGCAGCCTGTTTGGCTAGGTATTTTTGGACAGGATGTTGATCCTCAAGTTGCAAGTTATTTAGGGCTCAAATCTCCAAAGGGCTTTTTAGTTACTGAAGTTGTAAAAGGACTGCCTGCTGAAAAAAAAGGTATAAGACCTGGGGATGTGATATTTTTTATAAATGGTGTTGAGATAGAAAATAAAGACGATTACATGCACTTTTTGTTAAATGTCACCTCTGAAACAGAAATAAGATTGAGACTTATAAGACAAGGCAAAATATATGAGATATCTTCTTTGAAGCCTGTTCATTTTACAGAAGATATGGCAAGGTCATATCTTATAAAAAGATGGGGTTTTTGGGGAAAAAGATATAAAAATAGCATAGTTGTTACAAAGGTGTATCCAAATTCACCTGCATATGATCTTGGCCTTAGACCAGGCGATAGAATATTAAAAATCGGTGGTATCACACAAAATTCTCTTGAAAACTTAGTTGGCGCATATATTAGATATAGGTTGCAAAAGAGTATTATGTTGGTGGTTGTGAGAAATAATAGGGTCTATTATGTGAGAATGAGGACATAAATACATGAGAACCCTACACTTGATTGGAAGTAAGAGTCTAGGTGGTGCTGAGAACTTTTTTTTGAGATTTACAGATGCCCTAAAAGATATTGAGAATATAGAGGTATATGTAGGGATTCGTCGTGGCAGTAAGGTAGAAAGTTCTGTAACTGATAAAATGAGGAGTTTTTCTCTTCCTTTTTATACTGTATGGGATCCTATCTCAAAATATGCTATTTCAAGACTAATAAAAAAATTAAAGCCCGATATTGTCCAAACATATATGAGTAGGGCAACCAGGCTCACTCACATATCCTCCAATAAGGTAGTGCATATTGCGCGTCTTGGTGGATATTATGGGCTCCATGGTTTTAGACATGCCCATGCGTGGATTGGAAATACAAAAGGGATATGTGACTACTTAATAAAAAATGGATTTAATAAGGAGAGGGTATTTCACATAAGTAATTTTGTGGAATTAGCAGGTGATGTTAGTGAAGATCAGAAAAATAATCTAAAGCAAAAATTAAATATTCCAAAAGGATCATTTGTAATTTTGACACCTGCGCGATTTGTATCTGTAAAAGGGCATGAAGTACTTTTAAAGGCCTTAAGACTTTTAATTCATGATAGTTCTATAGACAAAAACCTAAAGGTTATCTTGTTGGGAGATGGTCCGCTTAAAAAGAAACTTTATTCTTTGGGTAATGAACTTGGGATAAACAAATATATTATATGGCCTGGATGGCAGAATGATGTGGGGGCCTTTTATAGTATTGCTGACTTAATCGTGTTTCCTTCTCTGAAAATGGAGACATTGGGAAATGTAGTGTTGGAGGCGTGGTCTTATAAAAAACCCTTGGTGTGCACAAGATTCAGAGGCGCTTTAGAGATAACTAAAGATATGGAAGACTCAATTCATGCTGAATGTGGTGATGCAGTATCTTTATATAAAGCTATAAAAAAGGCAATGAAAGATCCCTCTCTTTGCAATTACATAGCAGAAAATGGATATAATAAGGTGAAAAATAAATTTAATAAAGAAGTTATTTTAAAGCAATATGTAGACGTATATAATTATTTACTAGAAAAGATTTAAGCTTATGTCTGTTTCTGTCTTGATGTATCACCAAATAGGCAAGTTTTCTCCAATGAAGAGTCATCGTTCCACTTATTGCCATGTAAAAAGGTTTAATGTGCAGATGTGGTATCTAAATTTTTTCAAATACAAAATAATAAAACTCGACGATGTAGTTGAATACTTAAAAAAAGATAAACCCCTTCCAAAAAGGGCAGTAGTACTTACCTTTGATGATGGATATAAAAATTTTTTGGAATATGCCTATCCTATATTAAAAAAATATAATTTCCATGCAATTGTATACCTTTTGTCTAATTTGATTGGAAATAAAGCAATATGGTTTAAAAAAGACAATAGAGATACCCCGCCCCTTTTGTCCTTTGATGAGGTGTGTTTTTTGAAAAAACAAGGCATAGATTTTGGGTCACATGGAAGAAATCATAGAAAACTGGCAGAAATTCCATTGTCTTTAGCCAAAGAAGAGATTGAGTTGAGTAAAAAAGAGCTGGAAGAGCTATTTGGCTTTGAGTTTAAACACTTTTGTTATCCTTATGGAAGTTTAAATAAAAAAGTCAAAACCTTGGTTAAAAATGCAGGTTACGTTAGTGGAGTTAGTTGTTTTAGAGGGGCAGTATATCGTGGATGTGATCTGTATGAAATACCAAGAAAGGCCATTTCCTATGGTGACAACATAGTGGGTTTTTTCTGGAAATTAGAAGTAAAAAATCGGTTAAAAAGACAATGAAAATATTGATCTTACGTATGTCAGCATTTGGAGACATAATTATGGCATCAGGGATTCTTCCCCCCATAAAAAAGGCATATCCTGATTCAACTATCTTTTGGATGACACAAAAGGAATATGAACCTTTACTGTCCAATTCACCATATATTGATCAGATAATCCCAATAAATAGAAAAAAGATAGAAATGGCATTTAAAAAAAGGAAAATAGGGGAGTTTGTTACCCTTGTAAAAAGATATATTAAGGAACTCAGACAATATAATTTTGATTTGGTATTGGATCTTCAAGGAATATGGAAAAGTGGAGTATGGGCCTTTTTTTCTAGATCAAGAAAAAAGATTGTTGTTGATCCCAAAGAGGGATGCGGGTTTTTGTATACAAAAAAGATAATATCTAATCCCCAAGATAAAAAAATTGGGGCAGAATATAAATTAATATTAAAACACCTTGGGATTTCAGATAAAGAGTATGGATTTGGATTGGGAGAAGTACCTGACGTATTAAATTTAAAAGAAAAATACGTTGTATTTTGTCCATTTACTACAAGGCCACAGAAATTTTGGATTGATAACTACTGGAAAGAGTTGCAGCAAGGATTTAAACAAAATGGCTTTAAGATAGCTGTTTTAGGAGGAAAAGGCGATATAAAGAGATTTACCAAAATATTTTCAGATGATTCAAAGATGATAAATTTAGTTGGGAAATTGGATATTTTAGAAAGTCTAGGGGTTATAAAGCATTCATCTGGCGTAGTAGGGGTAGACACAGGTTTAACACATGCCGCAATGCTTTTTAACAAGCGTGTTGTAGCAATATTTGGCTCTACATGTCCTTACTTCGATACAGGATATGAGGCAGGAAAGGTGCTTTATAAAAAGCTTCCTTGCTCTCCGTGTAAAAGAAATCCCACTTGTGATAATAAATTTACTTGTATGAAAAATATTTCTCCTCAGCAAGTTCTTGATGCATTTTTTGAAATTTCCTCATAAGTCTCACCAGATAATACCAAACTTGCAAAGACCTTTGTTTTGAAAGCAGATTTTAATAACTAGTTATACTACTAGAAAATCGTGTTGTGTGTCTAGTGCCACAAAGGCCTTTAAGTCAAGTTATAAATGACTAATTGCTAGTGTGGGAAATATTTAGTTTATAGCTTGTTCTAAACCTGTTAAATACGAATATATACAATCTCCAAGTTCCCTGTGGTTATAACCACCTTCTAAAACAGAAAAAATCCTTCCATTAGCATGATGAGAAGCGAACATCCCAAGGATTTCTCCAAGCCTCTTGTAATCTTCTAATGTGAGTAAGCCTCCCCAATCATTTATGTATCTGTCAAAACCAGCAGAAACACCAACTATATCTACATTGTCAGTAGAATTTAAAAAGTTTTCAAGAGAAGTGATTGAATCCATATGATGATATACGACCCTGTCTTCATTTAAAAAGATTCCATTTGTTCCATCACCAAAGTGAAGATCAAAATCAACTATTAGGGCATTTTTTATTTTATTTTCATTTAAAAGTTTTTTAATAGCTACAGCAATGTTGTTAAAAAAGCAGAATCCCCAACAACTATCAGCACTTGCATGGTGTCCTGGTGGTCTAATGAGTCCAAAACTAAAAGTTCCAGACATTGCCATCTCACTGGCACATATAGCCCCACCCGCTGACAGAAGAGAAAGGGTCAAAAGGTGCGAGGATTTTGATGCGATCCTTTCAAAGTGTGCTTTGGTGTGAACCAATAAAATATCATCTTCTTGGGCAATCTCAGGCTCTATAAATTCATAGCCTTTAGTTTGCAAAAGTTTATACGCACCATCTAATCTACCTTGAGCAGCAGCTGGATCTGATGCATAAACTTCAAAATATTTTGGATGAAATATTATGGTTGTTTTTTTCATAACCCTATAGATTGTATTTTTTTAGGTCCTTAACTAAAGAGAGCCCCAACCTAAATGCCTTTTTATTTAGATCTAAAAATTGAGGGGGAATTTCATCTTCAATTGTCTTTTCCACGCACTGAGCTTTTACCACATCTACTATTCCCACCACTGCACCTAGCATACAAATATTTAATCCCAGAGTAGTATTTAATTCATTTTTTATGGAAATATAAAGGGGAAGAGCATATGTTATTGCATCAGCACTTACTTCTTGTTTTACTAGAAAATCATCAATTATTAAGATTCCTCCTGGACGAATAGATCTGTAAAATGTGTTATAAGCCCTTTGAGTAAGACAAATTAATATATTGGGCTGATTTACTTTAGGAAAATAAATTTCTTCCTCAGAAATAATTACATCTGAACGGCTAAGGCCACCCCTGGCCTCTGCACCATAACTTTGAGATTGAACAGCATTGAGACCTTCATATATTACTGCGGCTTTTGCTAAAAGTATAGCAGCAGTTATGATCCCTTGACCACCTGAGCCTGAAAACAAAAATCTATATCTTTTCATAAATACTATCTTTTTTCATCTATTATTCTAATGATAGTAGGAGTTAATTGAGGCTGATCCTTAATTAATAATTTATGATATAGGTATATCCCAAGAAAAGAAATAATCAATAAAAAAATTCCAGATAATGATGAAGAGAGATCTTTGTTGTGAAATGGATTAATATAAAAACCTAAAATAGCCCCCATTATAAAGAATATAAGTGGAATTATATATAAAATAAGTACAGCTTTGTTGCTGCTCATTACAGAAAAACCAACCTCTACCTTGTCTCCGATTTTTGCACCCTTTGTATTTAAAGCAGTTATAATCATAAAATCCTTGCCAAATGGGTGACATAAGGCACTGTAACTACATCCACCACATTTTGCATTCCTTTTTATTTTTACCTTAACTTCACCAGACTCAAGTGTTTTTATTATTTCTCCAACTTCAATCTTTGAATTAAGCTGCATTGGCTTCTACTTTGTCCTCTTCTTTCACTTCTTTAATTAATTTGGACATTGCCCCAGTTGGACATCTTTTCACGCACTCAAAACACCCTGTACATTTGTTATTGTCAATAACAGGAAGCCCATTCACCATTTTAATAGCCTTTTCAGGACATTTTTTTACACACAAATTACAGCCTATACATCCCACACTACATACCTGTTTTACAACCTTGCCTTTTAAGGGGTTATTACACAAAGGCAACACCTTTTGGGACACAGGATATAGCTGTGGGATGTCTCTTGGACACGCCTTTACGCAATTTCCACAACCAGTACACAGATCCTCATCAACAACAGGAATACCATTTTCTCCCATGGAAAGGGCCCCAAATGGACAAGCACGGATACAACTCCCTAGTCCAAGACAACCATATTTACACGCCTTGTTTCCACCATTTAAAAGCATAGCTGCATGACAATCTTTCGCACCAATATATTTAAATTCAAATTTTGCTTTTGTATTGTCTCCAGCACAACGAATTCTAGCAACCTTTCTCTCCTCAATGGTGGCTTTAGTTCCAATAATAGCGCATATTTTCTCTATAACATCTGCTCCACATCCAACACATTTGTTCGGTTTTTCATTTTTTTTGACAATAGCTTCTGCATAATCGCTACAACCTGCATAGCCACATCCACCACAATTTGCACCTGGTAACATATCCAATATCTGTTCAATTCTAGGATCTGTTTCTACATAAAATACCTTTGCTGCGATTCCAAGAAAAAAACTTAAGATAAGACCAAGTATTGCCATAATTAAACAGGCTGTAATAATTGAAGACATTTTTTAATTCTCCTTGAAATTTTTTATTGTCCAAGCCCTAAAAAACCAGCAAAACAAAGTCCCATCATACCTGCAGTAATTAAGGCAATGGGAAAACCCTGGAATAGAGTAGGAATCTTTCCCAATGCAAATCTCTCTCTAATGCCAGCCAAAATGAGCAGAGCGAGGTCCCAACCTATAGCAGTAGCTATTGAATAGACTAAGGTTTCCATAAAAGTATGCTTTTGTTGCACATTTAATACAGCCACCCCAAATATCATACAATTTGTTGTAATCAATGGAAGATAAATTCCCAGTGCCCTATATAAAGCTGGTGCTACTTTTTGTAAAACTATTTCAACTAATTGAACCAATGAAGCAATTACCAAGATAAATACAACAGTCCTTAAATACTCCAACTCAAAAGGAACTAACACAAAGTTATAAACCATCCAGGTTATACAACTAGCCATGACATTTACAAATAGGGCTGCACCCGACATGCCTATGGCGCTCTCTAAACTCGTAGAAACCCCCACAAAAGGGCAGTTACCCAAAAATTTTATGAGTAAGATATTATTTGCAAATATTGCTGATATCATCATCAAAATATAATCACTCATGCTTAACTCCTTTGGATTTATGTTTTATAACTTATTTGTGCTCCATTCTCATTGAAATAAAATTCATAAAAGCCAAAATAAATCCAAGGCACAAAAAAGCCCCCGGCGGTCTCAGTAGCAGCTGAAAACCAATATAAGAATCAGGCATAATCCTTATACCAAACCATGTACCTGCACCAATTATTTCCCTAATTGACGCTAAGACCACAAGAGAGATTGTAAACCCAATACCCATTCCCAGTCCATCTGCAACAGATAAGAGTACTGGATTTTTTCTGGCAAACGCCTCGGCCCTTCCAAGTATTAAACAATTAACCACAATTAGAGGTATCCATATACCTAATACTCTGTATAATGGATAAAAATAGGCTTCCATACTGAGTTCCACAATAGTCACAGCTGATGCAATTATTACAATAAACACAGGTACTCTTATTTTAGAGGGGATAAAATTTCTAAATGCAGAGACCAGCAAATTACTCACCAGAAGTACAAATATAACGCCACAGCCTAGTCCTAAGGCACTGCTTACACTACTTGTCACAGCTAATGTAGGGCAAAGTCCAAGTACAAATCGAAAAGGTGGAACCTCTTTCCATAGTCCTTTTGTAAATTCTTGAACTATCCTGGACATAAATTACTCCTTCAAAATTAGCATATTAATATTATTAACTAG
>JAMOPG010000019.1 GCA_027064715.1 Desulfobacterales bacterium | reverse complement strand
ATTATTTGTAACATTATAAATATTAAAAAATTCCTTAAATACGTCTATAATATTATCATTCATTATCATCTCCCCAATATTGAATTTCTAAAGCTCTCCTTACTTCTTATTAAAGGCAACAACAAAACATCCCAAGCTGACAGGGCAATTGCCCCGCCAACCTCTTCTGCCTTGTCTGGAGTTTCTGTTAATTTAAGAAGGTGTGCTGTCCATGTAGCCACGGTTGTCTGGAGATAATGCCACTCCCTGGGGATTTTTGCCCAGACAATCCTGGGAGCATCATCCACTAGCAATGAAATCAGGATCCACATGGTGGCATAAATACCTATTCCGTCCAACTTATCTTTAGATTGACTCCAATGATAAGTTAGGATACGCTGAATGGCTTGAATTTTTTGGTTTGCTCTTTTTCTATGTGTCTGGCTGAAGGATGGCAAATATACGTGGTTCCAGCTCTCCTTCAGCCAGCGCTTTATTTTCTCTAATTGTTGTTGCTCTTTTTTATTTAACTTTGATTTTTCATGAATATCATTTATTCCCACCTCAACAAAGGATAACACAACATTCAGGGTATTTTTGCACTCACCCTCTATCTTGTTTTTCTGTTTTTTAGATTGTTTTTTTAATATCTTTACACTAGCCATGACTTACTACCTCTATATATGCTGGCATTTTATCTATATCCTTATCTAACTGCGTATCTGTTTTTAATATCATATTAATTGGCATCCTCTTTTCTATCTCAGACGCTGTAACATGGGCATCTTTTAACTCTTCTCTAATAAGTCTTATCTTTTCCCATTGTTCAGGGGTAAATTCATGAGCCATGGCATCTATTGCGAATATTGCGTTTAAAATTTTTTCTGCGATCATCTCTATTTCTCCTTGGTTTTACGGTTACTATCCTGCCACAATTGGGACAGATAAACCCTGACCATGTATAATTAAAATTTTTATATGCACATAAAAACATTTGTGATGAACATATTCTGCATATCATTAAGATTCCTTATTGACTTCTTCTTTTATCTTTTCTTCAATAAGATTGATATATTTATCTAAAACTGGACTAATAGCCCTATTTAATTCACCGGCCAAATCACAAAACATAGATCTTGTTAAATCATTTCTGATCTTTCCTAGATTGTCTTTGATAATCAATTTAGGATAAAAAGAAATGCCTTTCTCATTCTCATAATCCCAGCTAAAACCTGCATCTTTTAAATTTTTTAAATTATCTAATAAATATTGTATTTTTTCTATGTCCATCTTACATCCCCTATATTTACCTTTTGGCCAATTCATCACGTAGGGGCAATTCATGAATTGCCCTTACTAAGGCGACACAATTCTGTCTCTAATTCTTTTATTTCGCTCTCTAGCCGAAACACCTCATCAAATAATTCTGTACTGTCCTTTTGTAATATTCTAATTATTTCAACTTGATTCTTCTGAAATGTTTCTAATATCCCTAATGCTTTTTTAAAAACTTTTTTTACTTCTTCTATCGCATCAATCTGGCCTTCAACAAGATATTTATATCCATAAGTCCATATATCCACCTCACGCTTCACTTTAGCCAGTTGCTTCTGTTTTTTTGCTATTTCTTTTTCTATTGCATCTATTACGACTTTACTCATACATATTTACCTTTTGGCCAATTCATCACGTAGGGGCAATTCATGAATTGCCCCTACATCATCTCTTATTTGGTCTTTAAGCAAACACAAAACAATAACCGCATAATTAGCCAAATCTAACAAAGTATCTTCCAGCTTCTCATCTAATACCTTTGCCTCTTTCCCAGCTATCAAGTTGCAAGCTCTGGTATATTTGTCCTGCAACCGCACAAAAGCACCTTTCCAGGCTGGAATCCCTATCTTTTCACTCTCCTTAAAATTTCCAAATTCTCCCTCTCTGGAATAATCGTGATTTTTTGCCTCATGGATCTCTTTCATTTTCTCCAAAATTTCATTAAATTTCATCGCTATCCTCCTTTTATTTATAAAGCACTGTCATGAAACATATCTTTAAATGCATAGCAATTATAAGTTTCCACCATATTATTTATTGCATCTTCCCCTCTAATTTTTTTCCAGCATTCATCGCACCGATAGTTGTTTGTAGGTCTGCCACAGTCATGACAACGTCTAGAATAAGTAGAAAGTTCTTTCTTCTTCCTCTCTAATCTTTTTTTTATCCTTTGTTTTAATGTCTTTTCTCTTTCTCTTTTCCAAAAAGAAAGAGCCTTTTTATACCATTTTAAATCAAATTTTTTTTCTTTATTAAATATTTGTTTATAAAGCTCTTCCAAATAAACTTTTTGATTTCTATATAACTGATAAAAGACACGATTAGTCTTTTTATCTATTTTCGGTTGGATATATTCATAACGTTTTTTGACAATTAAAAAACCTTTGTGAGACAAGTAATAATAATTATTGTCATCTATAGGTTTCCACCATCTAGTTTTTAAATTTACTTTTGCCATTATATCCCCCCTTTATATATTTTTATTACAGCCTTAAAAAGGCGCATCATCTGCATCTGAACCACTATCAGCATCACCCATACCCGCATTTTGATTATCCTTGCGTTTTTCTAAAAACTGCACCTTCTGAGCAACAATCTCAGTGGAATATCTATCCCGCCCCTGCTTATCCTTCCATTTTCTGGTCCTGAGTTTCCCCTCAACATAGATTAGACGGCCCTTATTTAAATATTTAGCGCAGAGTTCTCCTAGCTTGTTCCATGCCTGGACCCTATGCCATTCCACCAGCTCAATCTTTTGCCCATCCTTTTGATAGCTTTCATCAGTAGCTATATTCATAGTAGCCACTGGAGCTCCATTGGGCATATATACAAGCTGAGGATCTCCACCTAACCTGCCAATAATCATGACCTTGTTTAAACTTGCCATATAATCCCTCCTACTATTTAAAATCCCTATAACTAATCACCTTGCCATCATGCTCTTTCTGCAATAACCATTTACTTACATCATCATCAAAAAAAACCAGGTAAGAGATGCGCCTAGCAACTTCCCAATTTTTTTTTGCCCATCCTGGAGGCTCTAAAATGGAAATACCATCACGCAAATCAATCTTTACTGAGTGTCTGCGTAGCAAATAGGCAAGCTCCTGTACTGTAGAAGGCAACTGATGGTCAGAAGGTGCACTTTTCCCTTTTTTTTCATCTTTACCATTTAAAAAAAGGCGTCCTATAGTCCAGGCTGGAGGCAATCCAGCCAAAACCCACTCACGAATATCTACACCAGCCTTATATGCATCTCCTGGATCTTTGCCCTCTGGAACTGGCCAAACATCTACCTTTTCCCCAAACATATCCAGCCACCAGGAAATGGCCTTGGCCCCTGCATCGTCAAAATCAAGGGCCAGCAGGATAACGTCTGCCTGTTTTAAAAAATTATAGGCCTCACTTTCTGGTTTGGTGTTGGAAGATCCCAAGGCCACAACAGACACCATATCTCCAGCTTCTTGTGCCAGCAAAATAGCATCCAGCTCTGACTCTACAACAATCACAGCTGATCTTTCTTTTTTCTCTAAACAGGGAATCACCATGCAGGCTGTAGATGAGCCTGGGATAATATAATACCTGGGTTCTTCTCTGGAAAAACGCCTGATCCTTATGCGCAAAATCTTATCCTGAATAAAAGGAATAACCAGGCCAATAGGAATCCAGAGTTTTTTGGGCTTGCCATTTTCTTTTAGTATTGTCTTAAGCCCCCAGCTTTCCCTTGAGCGGAAAATATCTCTCCCACGCTCTCCAGGATTCCAGCCCAAAGAAAAACGCAAAACTGTCTCTCTTTTTATACCCCGCTCAGCCAGCCACTGGAGCTGCTTTTGATTTTTAAGCAGCTGCTCATTTGCCCATAAGACCAATTTCTTAGCCCTGGCCTGCCATTTTTCTTCAGGGGTTTTGGCCTCTCTTGGCTCATATTCAGCCTTTTTGCGTTGAGAAGGTGAGCAAGGTGTTATGCGCTCAGGATAGTCAGAAACCTTTTTCCCTAAACGCTCACAGGCCTCTTTAAAGCTAAGACCTTCAAAATCCATTAGAAATTGAATTGCATCCCCAGCTTTTCCACATTGTCTGCACCAATAGCTCCCTTCTCCATTATTTTGTTCAGGCCACACATGAAAACGGTCTTTTCCCCCACACCCAGGGCATGGGCTATGATATTCTCCGCCTTTTGTGCTAGCGACCTTCCTGGCAGAAATCCCGTGTCTGCCAAG
>JAMOPG010000018.1 GCA_027064715.1 Desulfobacterales bacterium | reverse complement strand
AGGATTCAAATAGGTTAAATATTATCCGTTGTCAACGGAGAGGTGTCCGAGTTGGCCGAAGGAGCACGATTGGAAATCGTGTGTACCGGAAATACCGGTACCGAGGGTTCGAATCCCTCCCTCTCCGTTAAAGATACATATCTTGCAAGACAAGGCCTGATTTTATTTTAAGGAGCCAGACGGCAGGGGCGCTGTGAACCCCGTCAGGCCCGAAAGGGAGCAGCGGTAGCAGGTCTGCCTCTGGGTGTCTGGTTCCTTAAAAAGGGGACACAAAAGAGTGTCCCCTTTTTTTGTATGTTATTCATTAGACATATAACCTGTTGTTTGATACTTCTTAAAAACCTTGTGGAGATAGGTTTTTTGTAGTTTGCTAAGTTAAGAAAATGTTCTATGAGGAGATTTCAACATGTTAGATCTTAAATTCATTCAGAAAAATCCAGAAAAGGTACAAGAGGCCTTAAGAAAAAGAAGGGTGGATCTAAATATACAAGATTTTTTGGCTCTAGACGAAAAAAGAAGGTCTATTATTCAAGAAGTAGAAGCTCTGCGCAGGCAGCTCAATGCCCAATCTAAAGAGGTGGCAAAATTAAAATCAAAGGGAGAAGATGCATCCAATCTTGTGGATGAGTTATCAAAGATATCTGATAAGATTAAAAAATTAGAAAAGGAAAAAAAGCAAATTGAAAAAGAACTGTTTGACTTTAGAGCCAGAATTCCCAATATTTTAGCGCCCGATGTGCCAGAAGGAGATGATGAAAAAGATAATGTAGAGATAAAAAAATGGGGTGAAAAACCAAATTTTGATTTTGAGCCCCTACCCCATTGGGATATAGGGACAAAGCTTAAAGGTCTTGATTTTGAAAGGGCAGCCAAACTGGCTGGTTCCAGATTTGCCTTATATTTTTCATGGGCAGCGAGGCTTGAAAGGGCTTTGATAAATTTTATGTTAGATGTACATACAAGAGAGCATGGTTATGTGGAAGTGCTGCCACCATTCATTGTAAATTCACAGACAATGTTTGGCACTGGGCAATTGCCTAAATTTGAGGAAGATCTTTTCAAACTTGAAGGATGGGACTATTACTTGATTCCAACAGCTGAGGTGCCTGTTACAAATATTCATAGTAATGAAGTGTTAAAAGAAGAAGATTTGCCCATTGCATATACAGCCTATACACCATGTTTTAGGTCTGAGGCAGGATCTTATGGTAAGGATACAAGGGGGCTTATTAGGCAACATCAATTTAACAAGGTGGAGCTTGTTAGATTTGCACATCCAGATAAATCATATGATGAACTTGAATTATTACTCTCACATGCTGAGACCATTTTACAAAGGCTTGGTCTTCATTACAGGGTAGTGGTATTATGTTCTGGCGACCTTGGATTTTCGGCAGCAAAGACATATGATATAGAAGTTTGGCTACCAGGACAAAATGCATATAGAGAAATCTCATCATGTTCCAATTTTGAAGACTTTCAGGCAAGAAGGGCAAATATAAAATTCCAACCAAAAAATTCAAAGAAAAAAGAGTTTGTTCATACCTTAAATGGTTCTGGATTGGCAGTTGGGAGATGTCTTGTGGCTATTCTTGAGAATTATCAGCAAAAGGATGGATCTGTCAGAATACCTGATGCATTAGTTCCATATATGGATGGAGTTTCAATAATAAAACCTTAAAGTTTTTGTTTTGGAGGGGCAAAGATAAAAATGAGGATAAAAAATTTTATCTTAGATAGAGATGGAACTATAATTGAAGAAAAACAATATTTAAAGGATCCTAAAGAGGTTCAACTACTTCCTAATACCACAAAGGCATTGAAAATACTTCAAGATAGAGGTATTGAACTGTTTATTGTAACAAATCAATCAGGTATTGGAAGGGGCTATTTTACTATAGAAGATTTTTATAATGTTCAAAGTAAATTAATCAGACTTTTGATGGAATATAAAATTACAATAAAAGATACATTATTTTGTCCTCATAAACCTGATGATCTATGTTTTTGTAGAAAACCACGACCTGGTATGTGGTTAAGTCTTAGAGAAAAATATAATTTAAATCCTTTAGAAACTATAGTTGTAGGAGATAAAATTTCAGATATCTTGTTTGGGATCAATTCCAAAATAGGCTACAATGCACTAGTACTCACAGGATATGGTAAAAAATATAGACAAATCTATGGAGATTTTTTTATTGATTTTGTTGCCAATGACCTTTTACAACTTGTTGAAATCTTAGATAGAGATGGATATTTATAATGCAAAAGATAAAATATAAATCATCTTGGTATTATTTAAAAAGGAGTTATGATTATTTTAGACCATATATTTTCAATGTTATAATATCAGTTATAGCAATGGGCATAGTTGCCCTTTGTACTTCTTATTCTGCATATCTTGTTCAACCAGCCTTGGATAGAATATTTATTGAAAAGAATATACATGCCTTAAAAACAATTCCACCACTTATAATAGCTGTATTTGGGGTTAAAGGATTTTTTAGAGTTATACAAAGTTATCAGATGCAATATTGTGCAATGAAGGTTCTGGAGAAGTTGAGAAATGATTTATATGCCAAGATTGTAAGGCTTCCTATGGTCTTTTTTGAAGAAAATAGGGTTGGCATGTTAATGTCAAGAATAATAAATGATGTAAATCTCATTCGTCAGAGTATCCCAGAGATAGTTAATTTAATAAAGGAAATATTTACAGTAATTGGATTGATCTTTGTTGCATTTTATAGAAATGCATTTCTTGCAACCTGGGCAATAGTTATATTGCCCATTGCCTTTTATCCTATAGTGTATTTTGGGAGAAAGTTAAGAAAACTTGGCAGAAGGAATCAGGAAAAGATATCTGATATATCTAATATCTTGCAAGAGATTTTTAGTGGTATAAAATTGGTTAAGGCATTTACAACAGAAAAAAAAGAGATAGAAAAATTTAATACTCAAAATAGGAAGCTCATTAAAATCGCATTAAGAAGTATTTTTTATAATTCCTTGTCTTCTCCAGTTATGGAATTTATTGGCTCATTAGGAGTAGGACTTGTAATATGGTACGGGGGAAAAGAAGTCATTGCTGGGCATTCTACACCAGGTACTTTTTTCTCGTTTTTAACAGCTGTGTTTATGTTATATGAACCAATAAAAAGATTGAATAAATCAAACATGGTTATACAAAGGGCTATAGCAGGTGCAGAAAGGGTATTTGAGGTGTTGGACTCCCGTGAGTTGGATGTGGAAACAGAAGGAAAGGTGGTTCTCAAACCACCTTTTAAAGAATTAAGATTTGAAAATGTATTTTTCAAATATTCTACAACCAATGATTGGGCCTTGGAAAATATAAATCTAAATGTAAGGGCTGGAGAAAAATTAGCAATAGTTGGGCCAAGTGGTGCAGGGAAAACAACTTTAATAACCCTTATTCCTAGATTTTATGATGTCACTAAGGGAAAGGTTGTTATTAATGGACATGATGTGCGGGACTATACTTTGTATAGTTTGAGGAGATTTATTGGAATTGTATCTCAAGAAACAATATTATTTAATATGTCTGTTAGGGATAATATTACTTATGGTATTGAAGATGTCAGTGATGAAGATGTTATAGAAGTAGCTAAAATGGCCCATGCCCATGAATTTATAACTAATTTGCCAGATGGATATGATACAATAGTTGGTGAGAGAGGTGTAAAATTATCTGGTGGGCAAAAACAGAGGATAACCATTGCGAGGGCCCTTTTAAAGAATCCTCCCCTTCTTATTTTAGATGAAGCTACAAGTTCCTTAGATACTGAGTCAGAAAAGATAGTTCAAAGTGCATTAGATAATCTAATGAAAAATAGGACAACTATAATTATTGCTCATAGACTGTCCACTGTTTTGTCATCTGATAGAATTGTAGTTATGGAAAAAGGAAAAATTATAGATATAGGACCACACAAGGTACTTTTAACACGTTGTGATCTATATAAAAAGTTATATGAGTTGCAATTTAGAGAAGAATAAAAATATTTTAAAAGTAATTTTATTTTTAGTCATCTTTCTTATTTTAGATCTTACATTATATGCTGCACCTTCTGCACTTTTTTTTAAAAAAAACATAAAAACATCGCATAAAAAAAAATATATAAAATATAGAGTAAAAAAAGAAGATTATTTATATAAGATTTTAAGAAAAATAAATATACCTTACGAATATTTCCCTGTCTTTATAAAAGAGATAAAAAGGATTAATTCACATATAAAAAACGTAAACCAAATATATGCTGGGCAGGTATTGAAAATCCCAGTTATAGTAGATAATGAAGATTATATAACTGAATGTCCAGATCATAAGTCATTAAAAGATATTGATATTACGCTTTTGCTTTTAAAGAAATTGGGTTTTAAACCATATAAATCAGATTTGATTTATCCCTGTAAAGATGGTAAATGGTTGCTTATTGATGGAGAGAAAAATCCTATAATAGTTTCACCAGATGGGAAAAAAATAGTCATTACAAAAGAGGACAAATTTAGACAAATTTATGACAATAATTTAAATATATATTTTTGTCATGTAGTAAATATTTCTCCATATAGTGTATTAAAAGAAATCGAAAAAATAGAAAAAGATATTAAGGTATGGGAGAAGGGCAGTAACTTGATAATAGATTTAGAAGATTTTGTCTTAGAGGTAAATGCAGATGTAGTTGTTATAAAACAAGATGATGATAAGACCAAAAAATACTATTTGTTTTATTTAACTTCTCAAAAAGATAATTATAAAGATAAGTTAATAGAATATTTTTTAATTAATTATGACATTTATATATATAATTTATCTAAAGATAAAAAAGAATTTTTACTTCCAGATCATGTAGCGAGTCATATTTATATCCCCTCTGTGTATAATAATTTAGAATCTCAAGTACTTAATAATTTGTCAAAACAAAAATTAAAGATAATAAATTTGACTTTTAAAAATGATTGTCATTTATATATAAGGGTTCACAAGATTATTCATTCAAATAACGAGATTTATCTTGTTGATAAGAAAAAGTCAATTCTTGTGCCAATTTTGAGGGTTTATGGTTACGAGGCTTTTACCTATTAAATTAAAAATAAAAGGAATTAATATGAGTATAAAAAAAATCATAATTATCCTATTATTAATGTTATTTTTTTTGGGTTCTGTATATGCAGGATCTACTAAAAAGGTTTCAGTCTTATATGTAAAGATTTCAGGTACCATAAATCCAGTGCAACTGGATCTGCTCAAAGAAGGTCTAAGTTATGCTGAGTCCAATAATTTTGATATAATAATGATAGGTCTCAATACCCCAGGTGGTTTGGCCAAGACCATGAGGGATATGGTACAGGTTATCTTGAACTCTAACTTGCCTGTGGTTGTATGGGTTGGTCCAAAAGGTGCCCAAGCTGCTTCTGCAGGCGTATTTTTAGTAGCTGCAGCGGACATTGCTGCTATGGCTCCACATACATCTATTGGCTCTGCATCTCCAGTTGCAATAGGGGGAAAAGATGTGCCTGAGACTATGCAAAAGAAAATAAAAAATGATTTGATGAGTTTGATAAGATCTATGACAAGGTCAAAAAATAGGAATTATCTTTGGTATGAAAGGGCTATTGAAGAATCTGCATCTCTAAGTGCTGAAGAAGCAGTTATAAATAAGGTTGTTGACTTAATCGCAGTAAGCCCTCATGATTTAATGGTTCAGCTTGGGAAAAGAGGAATCTTTTTAGAGAACAGCGTTGTCAAATTTTCTGAGGATGAATTTTCAATAAAAGAATTTGAGCCATCACTTAGATATAAATTTTTGGCATGGCTTCTAAATCCTGAAATCGCTTATCTACTTCTATTAGGGGGAGTAGCAGGACTATTTTTTGAACTCTCCCATCCTGGAGTTATATTTCCTGGAGTATTTGGTGGAATATGTCTGCTTATGGCCCTTTATGCCCTATCAATTCTGCCTACTAATGTAGCTGGACTACTCCTGATCCTTTTTGGTTTGGTACTTTTTATACTTGAGCTAAAGATAGTCAGCTATGGACTTCTCACTGTTGGAGGTTTAATTTGCATGTTTTTTGGATCAATTATATTATTTAGATTTGAGAGGGGAGTAGAACCTATACCTCTTTCTACTATTTTGCCTTCCTTGATTATAATTGGGCTTTTGGTTTTAATGGTTATGTATCTTGTTACGAAAGTTCAATTAAAACCCAAGACACTTGGCATAGAGGGGATGATTGGAAGTTTGGGTGAGGTAATAGAATGGTCTGAGAATAGAGGTAAGGTCAAGATTAGAGGAGAGATATGGAATGCTGAGACAACAAGAGGAAACACCAATCTAGAAAAAGGAACTAAGGTTAAGGTAGTGGGAAATATAGGATTAACATTAATTGTTGAACCCCAAAATTAAGGAGGAACAATATGTTTTCAATATTGCCAATTATAATAATAATTGCATTGTTTTTGCTTTCAGCTATCAAAGTTGTAAATGAGTATGAAAGGGCAGTTATATTTAGGTTAGGTAGGATTTTAAAAGCAAAAGGACCTGGTTTGATCATACTTATTCCAGTTGTGGATAAAATGATTAAGGTCTCTCTAAGAATAGTTACCTTGGATGTGCCTTCCCAGGACGTTATTACACGGGATAATGTGAGTGTTAAAATCAATGCAGTGGTGTATTTTAGGGTTGTTGACCCTGTAAAGGCAGTATTAGAAGTAGAAGACTTCATGTTTGCCACAACCCAACTTGCCCAGACCACCTTGAGATCAGTTTGTGGCTCTGTGGAACTTGATGAAATCTTAACCCATAGGGAGAAAATCAATTCCCAGATCCAGGGAATCTTAGATGAACATACAGACCCGTGGGGGATTAAGGTGACAAATGTTGAATTAAAACATATAGATTTGCCCCAGGATATGCAAAGGGCTATGGCAAGACAAGCAGAGGCGGAAAGAGAGCGTAGATACAAGATAATTAGTGCAGAAGGTGAATATCAAGCAGCAGAGAAATTGGCGCAAGCAGCTGAAATCATAGCCCAAAATCCTATGGCATTGCAACTTAGATATTTGCAGACCTTAAGGGAGATGTCTTATGATGCGAATGCAAAGACTATAATTCCCCTTCCAATAGACCTTTACAAAGATTTAATACCTAAATTTACTGGGGTTGAACACGGTGTTGAAATAAAGAAAAAATAGGTTTAAATAGGTTTTGTTGTGTTATATTTATAATGATTGACAAAATAGAGATTGATTCATATGTGAAAGAGTAAGTGTTTGTAATTAGAAAAAGGAGGAGGAAAGTTTATGAGTAAGGTAGAAAAAAGATATTGTCCTTATTGTCATGAGGAAATGGAATATTGGCTTGCTCCACCAGAGACATGTTGGGGCTATATTTATGTATGCTGGAATAACAACTGTCCATATTACAGAAATTCTTCTGATAATATCTTAAATAAAGGTGAAGATCAGAGGCATTATGGGGCAAGGTATGGAGAAGATCCCTTAAATAACTATCATCCAATAAGTGTTCTTGCTTATAATCCTTTTGCTAAGTTAGAAGAATAGTTTTAAGAAAGATGGCCTGTATGTAAGCAGGCCTTTTTAAGCATGTCAAAGTTATATACCATTAAGGAATTATCTAAAGAACTTAAGATCCCTGAAAGCACATTAAGGTATTATAGGGACAGGTTTGAAGAATTCATCCCTACAGTTGGCAAGGGAAGAAAAAGGAGATATAAGGAAGAAGCTATTGATGTATTTAAATTGATCATTGAAGGATATGAACAAGATTTAAATTTTAGGCAAATAAAAGATAAGTTAATTAAAAAATTATCTGTTTCTGAAGGATCTAGTACTAAAGAGAGTGATGATATAAAAAATGTATTAATAGAGAAACAGAACGAAATTATAAGACTTCTTATTGAATATATTAATGAAAAGGATGAGCTAAAAAGGGAAATTAAATTGCTTAAACATAAAATTGCAAAGATGGAAGAGATTTTGGTGCGTTTGATTAAGGATTATAAGTCTTTTAAAAAGGGTTTAATAGAAAAATCAAAGCAAGATGTAATAGACATATAAAGGAGGGTGATAATGTACAAAGAAGCTGAACTAAAAAAAATAATTGAAGAGATTGAACCTATTAATAGTGATATAGTGGCAAAGGCAAAGGAGCATACTGCACAGCTAGTTATGCCCCCAAGGGCACTTGGCAGATTGCATGATATCTCTGAGAGGATTTGTGGAATTCAAAATACCTTAACACCTGATGTTTCTAAAAAAAGTGTCATTGTTTTTGCAGGAGATCATGGAGTGGTTGAAGAAGGTATCTCTGCCTTTCCTCAAGTGGTTACCTTGGAGATGATAAGGTGTTTTATAAAAGGTGGTGCAGGGATTAATGCAATTTCCAGATTTGTGAAAGCAGATGTTTTAGTGGTTGATATGGGTATAGTTCCTGATTTTGTCCCAGCAAATGAGAATGAGGCACAAATTTTTAGAAATCTAAAGGTTGCAAAAGGTACAAATAATCTTGCGAAAGGTCCAGCAATGACCAGAGAACAGGCAGTTGAGGCTATTTTAAAGGGATATCAAGTTGCTAAAGAGGCAATTGATGCTGGGGCTAAGATAATTGGTACTGGAGATATGGGGATTGGGAATACAACACCATCTTCAGCTATTGGATGTGTTTTAACCAAAGAGACTGCTGAGACAATGGTTGGACCAGGCACAGGTATAGATAGCGAGGGAATCAAGAAAAAGGTTTTGGCAGTAAAAAGGGGGCTTGAGGTTAATAATCCTGATCCAAAAGATGGAATTGATATCTTAGCAAAGGTAGGTGGTTTTGAGATTGGTGGAATAGCTGGGTGCATACTCGCATGTGCTCACAATAAGATTCCTGTGATGATAGATGGTGTTATTTCAACTGCTGGGGCATTGATAGCCCATACATTAAATCCCCTAACAGCACAATATATGTTTGCAGGCCACCGTTCTGAAGAACCTGGACATAAGATTATGTTAAAATACTTAGGGCTAAATCCTATTTTAGATTTGGGGATGAGGCTTGGAGAAGGTACTGGTGGTGCCTTGGCTATGAATATAGTGGATGCTGCATGTCATGTTTTTACAGAAGTGATGACCTTTGATCAGGCTTGTGTGTCTGAAAAAGAAAAGTAAGATGGCGAAGATTGATATAAAAAATCATTTGAAGTTGTATTTAGTTATAAGTAGAGCAGCCTGTGGAAAGAGAGATATTTTTGAAGTATTGCATAGTGCAATAAGAGGGGGCGTTACTCTAGTTCAATTAAGAGAGAAACATATAGATGCAAGGGAATATGTTGCATTGGCAAAAAAAGTAAAAAGTTTTTTGGATAAATATAATATACCTCTAATTGTAAATGATAGGGTAGATGTGGCTCTGGTCTCAGGTGCTCATGGCGTGCATGTTGGGCAAGAAGACATTCACCCTACAGATGTAAGAAGAATTGCTGGAAATGATTTTATAATAGGTTTAAGTGTGAATACCCCCGAGCATGCTTATGAAGCAAATGAGCTGGATATAGACTATGTTGGTATAGGTCCTGTATTTCCTACAACCACAAAGAAAGATCCAAAACCTACCTTATTTATAGATGGTCTTAAACAGATTTTAAACATAGTTAAAAAACCAGCAGTTGGAATAGGTGGAATAACTGAAGATAATTGTTATGATGTGGTGTTTGCAGGAGCTGAAGGTGTGGCTGTTGTATCTGCAATTTGCAGCTCCAAGGATCCTTATATAACAGCTTTTAATATGAAGCAAAAAATAGATAAGGCTATTTATAAATCTCGTTTAAAAAACTCATACAAAGAGAGATAAAATTTTCTTTTACTACATCAAATGGTCCTTGATTTTTAAAAACAATCTTGTTTTTTGCTTCAAATTCAAGATGAAATCTTTCAAGCCTTTTTTTTATCATATCTTTATCTTCTCTATTTCTTTTTTTAAGTCTTTTATAAACAGAATTGAAATCAGCAGTTATAAAAATTGTATAGACATCTTTGAAATTTTCCTCAAAAAATTTTATAACAGTCCTGGATACAGATAAAAAATTTACACAATGATCCTTTATTTTGTATTTAGGGATTCCATACAAATATCCAAAACTTTCCCACCAGATCAAAAAAAATCCACTTTGTTTTAAAGTATTAAAGCCTTCTCTACATACATAATAGTTTTGTTCAAAAGAATCTGGCATCCTTGTTATGTATCTAGTAACAAAATTCATAAACTTGTTTTCTTTAAAATAGTTTTTAGCAGCAGATATAAGAGAATCCTTGCCAACACCACTTGGACCACATATGAGCACTATTTTCCCCTGTTTCATAAATCATTCCTGGCCAGATTTATCTCTAAAAAAATAATTTTTTCTATTTTTTGAATGTTAAAAAGTAGGATAACATAAATTGAGTTAGTTCATTAACCTTAAGTCTCTGTATCTATTAATTGCAGCCATTATCTCATATTTTCTTGGCATAGCTAGAGAACCTGGATGGCCATTTGAGAATGGGACTAATATTTCAAGACCTTTTTCTTCTATCTCATTTATTATACTATCTACAATATCACTTATAGCATTTTTATTTTTTAGATATTTTTTATCTATGATTTTAAAAAATTGTGCAATAGAATTGGTCTGGGATTTATCAACTAGCTGTTCCACAAAAAAAAGATCAATATTGGTCTTGCCTATTGATATAGTTGAAAGTCCTCTTGCCTTTATTTTGTCTTTTTCTCTTATTTTAAATGATCCTGGTCCAATGATCCTTTTTTTAGGTAGATTAATTGGCTCTAATGTTTCTTTTTCTCTGCAATTTTTTATAGATTGAGCAATTTCTTTTGCTTGTTTTGTAACATCAACTACTTGGTATTCTTTTAACATTATTACATTGTCTGCCACATCAAAATAGTCTCCGCTGCCACCAAGCACTAATATTGTTGATATACCAAATTTTTCATATAACTCTCTAACCCTGTCTACAAATGGGGTAATGGGTTCCCATCTTTTGGCCACAAGCCTCTGCATTCTCCCATCTCTAATCATGAAATTTGTGGCGCACGTATCTTCATCCATTAAAAGCAATGATGTACCTGCCTCAATTGCCTCTATTATATTTGCAGCCTGGGATGTGCTACCACTTGCATTCTGGGTAGAGAAATTTTTTGTATCTATATTGCTAGGTAGTTTTGAGATAAAAGGGGAGATGTCAACCCCAGTGACACATCTGCCATCTTCAGATCTGATCTTGACTGCATCTTTAACAGTTATTACGAATTCTCTTCCATCTCCTGGTATGTGATTATATACACCTCGCTCGATTGCCCTGAGTAAAGTTGATTTGCCGTGAAAACCACCACCAACAATCAAGGTAATTCCTTTAGGAATACCCATTCCCTTTATTTTTCCTGAATATGGAAGATCTATCTCCATTTCCAAAGAACAAGGCGAGATAAATCTTTTTGCAGTGAGAAGCGGTCTGTCACTGATTCCACTCTCTCTAGGAAGTATTGATCCATTGGCAATAAATGCAACCAAATTTAGCTCACTCAATCTTTCCCTTAAAATATCTTGATCTTCATTAATATACACAAATCTTTCAATTTCACTTTTATCCAGATTTTTATATAATAGGCTGGAATTAATTATTTTGGGAAGCACGTGAAAAAAGATGTGCTTTGCCTCTTTTGAGACAATCTTTCTGCCATGGGCAGGAAGTCCTATATAGAGCCGCACCTCTAATTTTCCCTTATCAATCTTAACAGATGTCCTCTCAATTATCTCCTGTGCCCCACAGTCAATCTCTATTAATCCACTTGAACCTGTCCCTCTTTTTTTTAGAAAACTTTGAGATGCGGTTTTAAATTTTCTTGCAATAAGATCCTCAAGCGCAATCTTTCTTGATTTTGTATTAAAAAGTTCCTGTGGGAAGCTTGAGTTATCCTGTGGCATAATAATCCGCACCTTAGAAGGAGGGGCAAAAGGGTCACTTTGGGCATGGTCAATGGAGAGGATATAGCTCCCCATGTGATATTTGCCCTGAATATCTTTGTATGCCTTATAACCTCTTCCATCAATCCTATTTAATATATCTAGAAGTTCCTGTGATCTTTTCATTTTTTCTCCACTAAATATTCTTCCAAGGGATATAAGTTGGAGTCTTGTTTTGGTGGTAATAATTTTTTAAATCTCTTTTTATTTAAAGCAAATAAAGCGCTTTCATCTTCAAATATATCACCCATTTCCTCTTCGATCTTTTCAGGATCTTCTCCAGCCTCCATACGTTTTAAGGCCTCTTCCATTGCATCCCCCATTTTTAACCCAGTTGTTTCAAACATCTTTTTCATCAGTTTTGCAATTTCTCTGGGATTGTCTTCATCTATTTTATCAGCTTCATTTGCAAGAGACATAAATGCCTTTTCTAATTTTGATTCATCTACATTTTCTAATAACTTTGACAATGGATCATCAGGGGAATCATCGTCTCTATCTTTTTGTGAAGAAGATATAACAGAAAAGATTGACAACTTTCTTATCATATTTTTGCCCTTGCATCTTGGGCAATAGGGTGTGCCTTCTGTGTTTATGCGTTTGGATAGAAAATTGAATATCATATGGCAATCAGGACAATAGAACTCATAGACTGGCATATATCACCTCCTTACGTTACAGCCTCCTTTCCCAATTGCACTGCTTTCAAGTTTATTTCATGAATTTTGGGAGGAAGATATTTTTTGATACCGTTTTGGAGATCTTCTATTGTAAAAGGTGACACATTAGCTGCACAAAATGCGCCGAGTAAAACCATATTGGCACACTTGGTTGTACCTGCCTTTTTTGCAAGCTCTATGCAAGGCAGTTTAATTGATTTTTTGGCACAATTATTTATCTTTTGATCCAATTCATCAAAATCTGGATATTTTTCTTGACCAGTTGATACACCAACAGGATATATGGGATCTGAGTTCCATATTATAGTTGTGCCTTTTTTTGCATATTTTAAGGACCTTAGGGTCTCCAGTGGCTCAAAGCCAAGTAAAATATCTGCTTCTCCAACATCAATTTTAGGGCTTAAATATCCACCTAACAAAAGAGTGGATTCAACAATTCCCCCCCTTTGCGCCATTCCATGAATCTCTCCAGCAGTTACTGGAATGTCTTTATCTAAGGCAATTAATGCCATTAGGTTTGTGGCAGTGAGCGTTCCCTGTCCTCCAACCCCTGCAAAAAATATCCTCAATTTTTCCATTAATTTTGCTCCTTTTTCTTTACCTTAATGGATTTTGTTATCTGGGTACAGAACATACACCCTGAACATATGCTTTCATCTATTAAAATTTTATCATCTTTTCTGTAAAATGCAGGGCACGCAAGCTCATATAGACATCTCTCAACTTCCTCACTTTGTTCAGCAACATATGCAACAGTTCGCTGTTTTTTCTTAAGTACCCTTTGTGCCAATAGTGTGCATGGTTGTTTTGCAATTATTACTCGCACACCACTTAGGTCTTTAACTTCTTTCAATACCTCAAGCGTCTTATTCAAGTTCAATGGGTTAATAGTCTTAACATATTCCACACCGCATGCTTTAACTATTGCTTCAATATCAACTCGTTTATTATTTGATCCAAAGATAGTGGACTCAACCCCTGGATGTGGTTGATGACCAGTCATAGCAGTGGTTTCATTGTTCAAGATAATCACTATTAGATCGTGGTTGTTGTGTACTGCATTTATTAGGCCTGTGATGCCTGAGTGAAAAAAGGTAGAATCTCCAATATATCCTATAACTGTCTTGCCACTTGCTTTTGCCATTCCAGAACCACCAGATATGGATGATCCCATGCAAAAGAGGAAATCACATGCCCTGTGTGGAGGGAGAAAGCCAAGGGTATAGCAGCCAATATCTGTAGCATAAATGGCATCATCACCAAATATCTTTCTAACTGAGTAATATACAGCCCTATGAGGACACCCTGGACATAGGTTTGGTGGCCTTCCTGGTAGATCTTCTGGAGTTTCACATGAGCCTTTTGGTGTGTATCTTTTTGCTAAAAATTTAGCCACCGCCTTTTCTATCTTGGTAGTGGAATACTCAAACAACCTTGTTAGATTGTCATCTTTGCCAACTACCTTTGTGGTAAGATTATATTTTTGACAAATGATTCTCACTTCATTTTCTAAAATAGGCTCAAGCTCTTCCAATACCAATACTTCCTCAACACTTTTTAAAAATTTCAAAATAAGCCCTTCTGGAACAGGATAAGTGATTCCAAGTTCTAATAACGAGATATCCTCTTCAATCCCAAGATCTGCGATCACATCCTTTATGTATGCCCTTGAGATTCCAGAGGCAATTATTCCCCTTCTGGTTTTTAGGCTCATCTTATTAAAGGGGTGTGCTTCAATCTCTTTTTGAATTTGTTCTAAATTTTTTAGCAAAATAGGATGGCGCATTCTTGCTATTGCTGGAAGGGGAACAAACCTAAAGGGATCTCTTTCAAAATTAGGCTTTGGGATAGAAAGTTTTTCCCCAAATATTACTTGACTCCGCAAGTGGTTTATCCTTGTTGTGGTTCTTAGCATTACAGGTTGTTGCCATTTTCTTGATAGTATAAGGGCCTCTTTTGTATAATCCTTTGCTTCTTGTGCAGTAGATGGTTCAAAACATGGAAGGCCAGCAAGCCTTGTATAATATCTGTTATCCTGTTCATTTTGACTGGAATGACACCCTGGATCATCTGCACTTAAAAGCACAAGCCCCCCTGGTGTGCCAATGTAAGCCAAACTCATAAGGGGATCTGCTGCAACATTTACTCCTACGTGCTTCATTGTGACAAGGGTGGGAACTCCCCCTAAAGCAGCACCTCCGCCTACCTCTAAAGCCACTTTTTCATTAATAGAATATTCAAAATAAAAATCTCCATACTTTGATAACTTGAAAAAGGTATCAGGGACTTCAGATGATGGGGTGCCAGGATAACAGGATACAAATCCTACACCTCCTTCAATTGCTCCCCTTACAATGGCTTCATTACCTAGTAAAATGTGTTTTTCACCAGGTTTTCCTTCTAATAAATATTTCATGGTTAGATTCCTTTTTTTATTTTAATTTAGACTCAAGTTTAATTATTTTATAATTATAATATATGCCATTTGGATCATCTGCTAGCTTAGCTCTTAATTTTTTGTATGCCCATAAAGCCTGTTCTATCTTGTTACTTGCTTCTGCAAATTTTGCCATTTCCATTAAGATAATATCTTTGTATGTCTCATTGTCTTTTACTTTGCTAATAGTGCTAAGTGCTTTGTCATAATCATTTAAAAGTGCATAACATTGTGCCTTTGCAATTGTGGCAATAACTTTTAGATCTTTATCCTTTGTATTTTTTTCTATGTCATTCCACATAACTATTGCATTTTTATAGTCTTTTGTTTCAGTATATAGCTTTGCAAGCTCCAATCTAACTCCATATTTTAAATTCCGTGGAGATTTGTTTAAAAGTTCTTCTAATTTTGAAATCTTCTGTTTTTGATCCTTTATTACTAAAATAGATTTTAATTTGTTTTTAAAATTTTCTATTCTTTTGTTGGTATAAGTTTTATATCCAGGGTATACTAGTACTACAGCAATGATACACACAACTGCTATAGTAATTTCTTTTAGATGAGACAAAAATGCCTCCACAAGTGGATAAGCCTCTTTAGAGATTTCTTTTTCAATTGGATCTGGGAGTTTCTTCTTTTTTTTATCTTGCATTTACTTTTACCTCCATGTAATTTGAATTGAACATTATCTTTAGGGCATAGTCTTTTAACCTGTTCTAAGAAAAAGGTCAAAAACTTTGTTAAAGGAGATATTTTATGGAAGTTATTTTTTTGGGAGTGGGGGAGGCCTGTGACGAGAGAAACCCCAATACCTCTTTACTCATTTATCAAAAAGACACATGCTTACTTTTAGATTGTGGATTCAGTGTGGCCCATGAGTTTTTTAAACATGAGAAGGATCCAAATAAACCTGATATTGTATGGATCTCTCATTTTCATGGGGACCATTTTTTGGGCCTTCCTTTGCTTGTTCTTAGATTGTGGGAAGAGGGAAGAGAGAAGCCATTATATTTTATAGGCCAAAAAGGCCTTAGTGAAAAGGTTACCAGTGCAATGAAGCTAGCTTTTCCTACACTTGCAGAAAAGATCTCCTTTGATTACATATTTAACGAAATCCATGAAGATGAAAAAATCGAGATTAAAGGAATCTCCTTTCAAGGGGCATATACAGAGCATGTTCAATCAAACCTTGCCATTAAACTTATATGTGGAGAAAAATCTCTATATTATAGCGGTGACGGACCACCCTCAGAGAAATGTTATCCCCTTGCAGGCTCATGTGATTTAATAGTGCAAGAGACGTTTTTGTGGGACAAAGACATATATGGACATGGAAATTTTTTGTCTGCTGCGCAATTTGCCCGAAAGGTAGGTGCTAAAAGATTAGCAGCAGTTCATATGAAAAGGGATGAGAGGGATAAGATAATAACCCTTTTTGAAAAAAATAGAGATATGTTTAAGGAGATTGAGATTTATATTCCAAATTCAGGGGATAAAATTACCCTTTAATATATGTGTGGGAGGAGGTTATGGAAAATATAAGGGATCTTGTATTAAAAATTGGTAAGAAAGCAAAAAACGCATCACATCTAATGGCAGGTGCAACAACTGAACAGAAAAATGAGGCACTAAATCTACTTGCTGAGCTTTTGGATAAAGAAAGGGAAAACATAAAGGAGGAAAACAAGAAGGATTTAGAGCTAGCCAAAAAAAATAATTTAGGTGCTGCTAAAATAGATAGACTTACCTTATCTGATAAGGTGATTGATTCCATGATAAAGGGCTGCAAGGAAGTTGCTGCGCTTCCTGATCCAATTGGTGCAATTGAGAGCATGTGGAAGAGGCCAAATGGTCTTTTGGTAGGAAGGATGAGGATCCCTTTAGGCGTTATTGGAATGATCTATGAGTCCCGTCCAAATGTCACGATAGATGCTGGAATCTTATGTATAAAGGCATCAAACGCAGTAATATTAAGGGGTGGCTCAGAAGCATTTAATTCAAACATGGTATTGGCAGATTTATTTTCAAAGGCCTTAGATAAGGCCCATCTTCCAAAAGATGCAGTCCAGCTTATTCCAACAACTGATAGGGAAGCAGTTAGAGAGATGTTAAAATTAGAAGAATATATTGATGTAATTATACCAAGGGGAGGTGAAGGGTTAATAAGAGCAGTTGTGGAAGGGGCTAAGATGCCAGTTCTCAAGCATTATAAAGGAGTATGTCATATTTATGTGGATGAGGATGTGGACATAGATAAGGCAGTAGACATCATATATAATGCCAAGGTCCAAAGACCAGGGGTGTGTAATGCCTTGGAGTGTTTGTTAGTGCATGAAAAGATTGCACCTCTTTTGCTTCCAAAAGTTGGTGAAAAGCTAGGTGAAGCAGGTGTTTTGTTTAAGGCAGATGATAATGCAATAAAATATTTAAAAAAATGGGCAGAACCAGCTACACCAGAAGATTTTGGGTATGAATTTTTAGAACTAAAGATGGCAGTAAAAGTTGTATCTTCTCAGGATGAAGCTCAAGAACACATAAGGATGTATGGATCAAACCACACAGAAGCAATACTTACCAATAATCATCAAAGGGCAATGAAGTTTTTAAAGGAAGTTGATGCCTCTTTGGTGCTTGTCAATGCTTCAACTAGATTCAATGATGGGGGGGAATTGGGTCTTGGTGCAGAGATTGGAATCAGCACATCTAAGCTTCATGCGTATGGTCCAATGGGAGTAAAGGAGCTTACTTCCACGAAGTTTGTTGCATTTGGGGATGGACAAGTGAGAGTGTAAGAGGTTATGAAAAAGAAAATTGGATTTATGGGGGGAACTTTTGATCCAGTGCACAATGGCCACATCAGGGTGGCCATTGAAGTAAAAGAACAGATGGACCTTGAGTGGGTAGAATTTATTCCAGCCCCAAATCCCCCTCATAAACTCACCCAAAAAATATTAGATTTTAAAAGAAGGGTTTATTTTTTAGAAAAATCAATACAAGGTTGTGAATTTTTAAAGATAAACACCTTAGAGGCAAAAAGGGAAGGCCCTTCATATACCTTTTTTACCTTAAAGGAACTCAGTAAAGTTTATCCAGATTGTGAAAGATTTTTTATTATTGGATGTGATGAGGTGACCCATTTGAATAAATGGTATAGATGGAATGATCTTATAAATTTGGCTAATTTTATAGTAGTAGGACGAGAAGGATATTCAGTGGGTAAGCTCCAAGGCTTTCTAGAAAGAAATTTTTCTGTTGCACAAAAAAAGGGGGATTTTTTGTGGGACATAGGGAAAAATAATATATATTATTTAGAAATACCCCATTTAGACATTAGCAGTAGTAGGATTAAAAGAAAGATTTTAGAAAAAAAATCAATAAAAGGTTTGGTTGCAGATTGTATTATTCAAGAGGTGATAACTGATTATCTTAATTTTTTTAAAAAGGAGTAACTTGCTTATAGTCGCTTATCTTCTATCAGATTTTTTAAGATAAGCCCCCAGAAATGATCTTTATCTGATAAATATAGCCATCCCAAATGTGTAAGACAATTTGCACAAAGGATTATTTGCCAGGCATATCCAGGAAACCAGGTAAACTCCAAGGTAGGACTATCAACAGGCACATAATTTTGGGCATATGAAAAACATCCAATCTCAAATATTATGCCATGGGGATTTGCACATACATGAATAAATTTATCTTTGACATTAATTTTGTAAGTTGACCATGTGATAAGGGTTTTGCATTTTTTGCATAGATAACGAATTTTACCTTTTTGGGGGGATTTTTTGATTTCTCTCTCCTCAGTTGTTACTAATTCTGTATCTTGAATTGTTTTTTTTAAATATATATAGTTAAGTACAAGGTACATAGCTTCCCCCATTGTTTAATGTAAATTTTTTATTTATTTTATTTAAAAAAGGAGGAGATGTAAATTATTTTAAAGATAAACAGATATTTGTAAAGCCAAATATTGTTTTTTGGACAGATAAAGTAAATTTCTCCAAACTGGGGGTAATAACCACATCCAAGATTGTGGAATAGGGGTATGATTTTAAAAAGTGCTGAGGCAAACGAGATTATAGTAGGAGAAATTTTGAATCCTTGTCAGGCATTTTTATAAAAAGGTATCAGGATAAAGAGAAATTTGATTAGTTTTTTTAAGTTGAATAATAACAAATAAAAATTATTAGAGGATGGAGTTCAAATGGATATTAATGAGATGTTAGAATTTGATAGAAAACATATCTGGCACCCATACACATCTATGACAAATCCCCTGCCTGTTTATCCCGTAAAAGAAGCCAGGGGATGCAAGCTAGTTTTATATGATGGGAGAGAATTGATCGATGGTATGGCCTCATGGTGGGCTGTAATTCATGGTTATAATAATCCTATTTTAAATGAGGCAATAGTAGACCAATTAAATAAAATGGCACATGTGATGTTTGGGGGAATTACCCATGAACCAGCTGTGTTGCTTGCAAAGAAATTAATAGAAATCACTCCATCAGGGCTTGATAAAGTATTTTTTTGCTGTTCTGGTTCGGTATCCGTTGAAGTAGCAATAAAGATGGCTTTTCAATATTGGATATCTAAAGGTAAAAAAGAAAAATCAAAGTTGTTGACTGTGTTAAAGGGATATCATGGTGATACATTTGGAGCAATGGCTGTATGCGATCCAATAAATGGTATGCATGAAGTGTTTACACATGTTTTGCCAAAGCATTTTTTTGCTCCTGAACCCAAAATATCTTTTTATGACGAGTGGAATAAAGAAGATATATCAAAACTAAAACATATTTTAGAGGAGCATAACAATGAGATAGCAGCAGTGATACTTGAACCAATTTGTCAAGGTGCTGGGGGTATGAGATTTTACCATCCCCAATATTTAAAAGAACTAAGGTCTTTATGTGACGAATACAATATATTACTTATATTTGACGAAATAGCTACTGGCTTTGGAAGAACAGGAGAGTTGTTTGCATCATTTCATGCAGGAATAACACCAGATATTATGTGCGTGGGAAAGGCATTAACAGGTGGATATATGAGCTTTGGAGCTACGTTATGTACAGAAGAGGTGGCAATAACAATATCTGAAGGACCAACTGGAGTGTTTATGCATGGCCCTACTTTTATGGGAAATCCCCTTGCATGTGCTGTGTCTTTAAAATCTATTGAATTGCTTTTGTCAATGGATTGGAAGAAGAAGATAAAAAGAATGGAATCCATTTTTTTAAGTGAAAGGGATATGTTTTTAAAATTAAAAGGGGTAAAGGATGTAAGGGCACTAGGATCTATTTTTGTGGTAGAAACCGAAAGATCTGTGAATGTGCCAAAGGCACAAAGATTTTTTGTAAAAAAGGGGGTCTGGATCAGGCCGTTTCTAAATCTAATCTATATTATGCCTCCTTATGTGATAGATGATGTTGAAATAAAAAGACTATTAGATGCAATATTTGAAGTGTTAAAAAAAGACGAATATTGATATTTTGGTTTGTTGCAAAAAATATAGTAAAATAAGAAAGATATAAAAAATTAAAAAAAATTAAAAAAGGTGTTGACACAAAAGGGGAATATCTATATATATTTTTCTCCCGTTGCGGGGGTAAAAAAATTACTCCCAAGGGTTCTTTAAAAAACATATAAATGGGGGGTCTAAAAAAGGTATTGACAAAGATGGTATAGTGAATATAGTAATAGATCTCCCAGAGAGGATAAGGGTTCTTTGAGGTAAGTAGATAGTAAGGGCAGTGGGTAGTGAGAAGGATAGGTAAGGTTAGGTATAGTGAGATGGTATATGTTATAATAACCTGAGAGTTTGATCCTGGCTCAGAATGAACGCTGGCGGCGTGCCTAACACATGCAAGTCGAGCGCGAAAGTGTTCTTCGGGACACGA
The DNA here is from genome assembly GCA_027064715.1 of Desulfobacterales bacterium. Taxonomy (GTDB): domain Bacteria; phylum Desulfobacterota; class Desulfovibrionia; order Desulfovibrionales; family Desulfothermaceae; genus Desulfothermus. The sequence goes on along the minus strand of JAMOPG010000018.1, from coordinate 283 downwards.
GTAGAGCGGCGGACGGGTGAGTAACGCGTGGATAACCTACCCTGTGGTGCGGGATAACACTCCGAAAGGGGTGCTAATACCGCATGAGCTATACTGGGCTAAGGTCTGGTATGGGAAAGCGTGCCTCTGGATATCAAGCACGCGCCATGGGATGGGTCCGCGTCCCATTAGCTAGTTGGTGGGGTAAAGGCCTACCAAGGCGACGATGGGTAGCCGGCCTGAGAGGGTGGTCGGCCACACTGGGACTGGAACACGGCCCAGACTCCTACGGGAGGCAGCAGTG
>JAMOPG010000017.1 GCA_027064715.1 Desulfobacterales bacterium | reverse complement strand
CCTTTAGTCAAAAACATCCTTTTATCTTTGGATTTTTCTTGATAGTTATGGCCATGGTGTTCCTTTATATAGCCATGGCCTTTTTTTCTTTTGCAAAGAAAAACCTCAATCTGCCTTTTCTAACCCAAAAAAAGATTGGCATAGTTAATATAAAAGGCACAATATTAAATTCCAAAGATATAATTGAGTGGTTAGATACTTTAAAAAAAGACCCAAATGTAATAGGCATAATAATTAGACTAGACTCTCCTGGGGGGGCAGTTGCCCCTTCCCAAGAAATCTATGAAGCTGTAAAACAGGCAGATCATGTAAAGCCAGTAATTGCATCCATGGGCTCTATAGCCGCATCTGGGGCATATTATATCAGTGTTGGAGCCAGGGCAATAGTTGCTAATCCGGGGACAATAACAGGCAGTATTGGGGTCATTGCCAAACTCATAAGCTTTGAAAAGATATTGAAAAAAATTGGTATAAAGGATGAGACCATAACATCTGGTAAATTTAAAGACACAGGTTCTCCCTTTAGAACCATGAGTCAAGAAGAAAAAAGGTATATACAAAATGTGGTCAATGACTTGTATAATCAATTTGTTGAAGCAGTGGCCAGTGGCAGAAAAATGGACAAAGAAAAGGTCAAAAAACTAGCAGATGGTAGGGTATACACTGGCAAACAGGCCAAAGAGCTAGGACTGGTTGACTATCTCGGAAATTTGGATTACGCAATATCCATACTTAAAAAGATGGTAAATATTAAAGAACACGTTAGGGTCATTGAAGGGCCAGAAGAGAAAAGATCTCTGCTGCAAAGATTATTGGGAATAAAGAATATGAATGAGATGGGTGGTGAAGTGTGGGGATTTTTTTATCTTTGGATTTAAGAATAAAGAGGAGTTGGTATGCACACATTACTTGAACTTATTCACAATATGAGCCACAGCACAATACAAGGCTTTTTTGGGGTTGTTGGCATACTTACATTCTTGGCTTTAATGGTTGGATCAGGGATATATAGAGTAAAACAGGAACTAAAAAAAGAACAAGAACATCATTAATAAAACAGAAAACAAAGCAGTGCTCGCAAAAAAATAAAAAACAGACTGTTTTTTATTTTTTTGCGAGCACTGCTTTGAGCGAAAGGGAGATGGATACTCAGCAGCTAAAAATAGGAGACAGTACTCTGCGTTAGTAACATGAGAAAAGATTAAAAGAACAAAGAAATTCCAATTGTGCCAATCAAATCATCTATACCATCATTGGGTTCTCTTATTCCAGCATTAGATATATGTCTGTACCTAATTCCTACCCCTAAGGCCTTATTCTTTGAGATAAAAAAGAGTAAGCCAGTGCCTATATTATCTTGAAAATTGAGATGTGTACTTTGATAATGGGAGTTATATGTGATATAAATAAGACCACTGCCAATTAAAAAATACCCCTTTATATTTTTAGATAAATCAAGCATATATTTCAATCCAATACCTGTTCCTGCCTCCCATTCACTGCTCTTATTACCCAAAACAGAAAATCCAGGCTCTAAATAAACCATCCATCTATCAGACAAGATCCTAGCCAGAAAAGGGATAGTTTTATCAACAGGTTTAGCATAATGAAGCATAAAGGTAACAGGTCTATAAAAAGGAGTAGATCTAAAAACACCTTTAAAATGTCCGTAACCATACCCAATAGAAAAATCCAACTGATCTCTGTTATGAGAAGTGGTATCTTTAGCATAAACATTCAAACTTAAAAAAATAATAAAAACAATAGAAGCCCCACTCTTAACATTAATATTCATCTCTTTTACCTCTACAATAACTTTTTAAAAAACATATCAGTCCTCATACAACTTATCAAGCTTGTTTTTCTAACACACTACAAAAAAATACATTGTGATGTGCTTAATCAAAAGCTGCACAGGAGTTTAATTGCCCTGTGCAGCATATAATTATAATTTTTAAAACTTAAAATACGCATCTTGCGCAGCCCTTATTATGTGATAGGCTATAGGAGATCCTGTGAGCAATGGATGGGTTGCAACTTGCATGAAAGAGAGATCCTCCACTGTAAGGCCCGCCTGGATTGCAGTTGAAATAATATTTGCCATTTCTGCTGCTGTATCTCCTCCAAGGACATGACCTCCAATAACTTTTTTGTCTTTTTTATTAAACAACAGTATTGTCTTCATCTCCTTAAAGGTATTGGGTAGTGTAGGTGGATGTTTGTCAGGCCCTACAAATTCACCCTTTACAAATTCAATCTTTTCTATCTCACATCCACGTTGGGTTACCCCAGTAGCACCTATTGCCACATCTCCTATTTTAGTAGAAAATGCACCTAAGGCACCCCTATTTTTAACCTTATTCCCAAGCATGTTATTAGCAGCAATAACAGCTTCATAGGCTGCAACTGATGCCAGCCTGATGCCACATGGCTTTTTAGTTATAAAGGAAAATTTTGAAGCACAGTCTCCTGCAGCATATACATCATCTATCTTTGTTTTCATATATTCATCCACTTCAATACCAGCCCTTTTGTCACAGGGGATACCACTTTTCTCAGCCAAAGCGACATTTGGAGCAGCACCAACGCCCAAAATCACAAGATCTGCATCAATGGATTCTCCACCTGATAAAATAACCTTCTCCACCTTTCCATTTCCTTCTAATCTTGAGACCTGAGAATTGGTCTTTATTTTGATATTTAATTTCATGAGTTCTTCTTCAGCCCTGATGCAAAATTCCTCTTCAAGTGCAGCCATTAAACAATGGGGTAACATCTCAACTATGGTAATATTTGCATTATCTCCTTTAAGCTTGGCTATTTGTTCAGCCATTTCAACGCCAATAAAACCACCACCTATAACTACTATGTCCTTGGCCTCTTTAACTTTTTGGTTAATAATGTCCAAATGCTCAGGTTCTTTTTTGATTGCAAATACATTTTCTAAATTGATCCCTTCAATTGGAGGGATAATGGGAATAGAACCTGTGGCTAGTAATAATTTACCATATTGTAATTTTTCATTACCATTAAAAGTAAGTACATAATTTTTTGTATCTATCTCCATTACCTCGGCAACTTTTATATCAAGTCCCATTGACAGAAAAGGATCATCTGGTATTAAGTCTTTGGCTACATCTTTTAAAGTCCCATAAATGTATGGTATTCCACAGGGAACTGGTGATCTTGTTGCCTTTCTAAAAAGAACTATCTTTGTTTCTGGAGACCGCATTTTTAAAGTAAATGCAGCAGCAAGTCCTGCAGCAGATGCTCCTATAATTGCTATATCTGTTTTTTGCATATCCATCCTCCTTTTTAAATTTTTTTCTATAAAGTCACAAAAAATATACCGACAAAATAGGGCCTATTTAATGCTCACTTAGGACTTATTAGTTGTTTCTTTTTGTAAAACTTAACGTTGACTGTTAAGATAGTTAACACTTTAAAATTTTTTTTTCTGAGTATCTAATAATAAATTTAAAACTCTTCTGCAACCTCATTGTTGGGGTATTTTTATATAAAAAACAAAAGATAGGGCGACAAGTGAAGAAATGGGGGCTTTAAAGCTAGATTATCTAGAGGACAAATGAGGCAATAAATATCCTCCTATGATAAAAATCCTGGCGGAGAAATTGGGAAGAACTCAGCACGTTGTTTAAATATCCACACAGAAATAAGAAGGCTTATATATACCACAAATCCCATAGAGAGCTTTAATAGCAAGCTCAGAAAAAGAACAAAAAATAAGGGAGTATTTCCAACTAAAGACTTCCTCTTCAAGATCCTCTATCTGGCGATAGAGAACATAACAAAAAAATGGAGAGAAACTATTAAAAATTAGCTATTTTGAGGAAAAAATAAACATGGCTACTAACTCTAATCTTGACATTTAGGGATTTACACAAATAATGTTATATGCTCGTCATTCCATAGCCCTTTCCAATTTACTCTCAAACTCCTCCAAAGAATTACTTCGCAATGCCACTCTAAACAAAGCCTTTATCACTTCCCTATCCTCGATTCCCTTGATTTTTTTGACTATGGCTCGCGGCACTATCTCAAATCGCTCCTCCAGGGCATTTAATAACATCTCCTGAGCATCCAATAATAACCCTTGCTGCATACCAGCTTCATACCTCTCCCGCCCTATTAACTCATACGCTGCTGACTCTATCATGATATCCCTCCTCCTTTGTAATAATTTTAATGCCATCTCTTCTGATACCAAACCTGCCATAATTGTCATCCCTGTCAACATATCTGCCTTGTATGTTCGACTTTCTTCTCCC
>JAMOPG010000016.1 GCA_027064715.1 Desulfobacterales bacterium | reverse complement strand
CCCAGGAAGGTAAAACAATCCATCTGAGACAAATAACAGAATTAGAATCTTTTCAACTAGAAATATATAATGCCCTGGAACTTCCTTTAAAGCCTTTATCTAGCATTTTAAAAATTAATTGATAAATTTGTAGTGAAAAAAAAGAGGATTGAATTCAATAATTACAATATATTAGAAAAAAAAGTGACAAACTTGGGTTAAGGCCTTGATGGAGAGGTTTGGACTTATTAAACCGGATTTATCGGTTAAAATTAAGGGAATAGTAAACAGGGAGATTTTAAAAAGCCTTCTTAAACTGGCTATTAGAGCGAATTCTTTGTCTGAGTTCGAGGGAAAATTAAAACAACTGGACAACTGCTAGATTCTAAATTTTAGGATTTAAATTTCTGGGTAGGGAATTTTTTGTTTGACATTAACCGAATATAAAAAAATGAAGGAAAAGAAGTAACTAGAAAGGGGAAACACGCTTGACAAAAAAGTGATCAGTGATCATTGAAAAGTAAACATCAAAATTTTCATCTCAAATATGAAGAACACATAAAATTCTTTTTTATTTATCCTATCTTGACTATTGTTGATATCTCACTCTCTATTTCATATAAACCCTCTTTGCAAATATCTACATTGCAACTCAATTAAATCTTTTACTTCCCATTACACAACCTTTCTTTAAAAAAATGTTAGGTGCCCAAGCCTTCACATAATTTTGTACTCCCTACTCACCTACCAAACAAGGCCTGGCCACCTAACAATTAACTATATTAAACTACAAACAGTATCCTATAACTTAAAGACTTCCTTCGCAAATTCTCCGAAAGAACCCAAATCTTCACAAACTGCTATCCCAGCTTCCTTTAACGCCTTAATCTTTCCTTCAGCGGTCCCGCTTTTTCCACTAATTATTGCTCCAGCATGACCCATTCTTCTTCCAGGAGGTGCTGTGAGACCAGCAATAAAACCAATTACAGGTTTTTTCATATTCTTCTTTATGAATTCAGCTGCTCTCTCCTCTGCATCTCCACCAATCTCTCCAACCATAACAACACCCTGAGTGTCTTTATCTTTTTCAAAGGCCTCTAGAACATCTATAAAGGTAGTGCCTATTATTGGATCACCACCAATTCCCAGACAGGTGGATTGTCCAATACCCATGTTTGTTAGCTGATGCACCACTTCATATGTTAGTGTACCAGATCTTGACACTACTCCAATAGGACCACCAGGCTTGTGTATATGACCTGGCATGATACCCACCTTGCACTCACCCGGTGTGATAATGCCAGGACAATTTGGTCCAATTAATCTGGTCTTTTTACCCCTCAAATAATTCTTCACTTTAAGCATATCCAAAGCAGGGATGCCCTCTGTAATTGCTACTATCACATCCATTTCTGCATCTATTGCCTCTAAAATTGCATCTGCAGCAAATGGAGGTGGCACAAAAATTAAAGAACAATTAGCCCCTGTCTTTTCTTTTGCTTCCTTCACCGTATTAAAAACAGGGACGTTATCCATATACATTCCGCCCTTACCTGGAGTCACCCCTGCAACGACGTTTGTTCCATAATTAATGCATTGCCTGGTGTGAAACTGTCCTTCGTTTCCTGTAATACCCTGGACAACTACCCTCGTATCTTTATTTACAAATATACTCATGGCTTACTCCTTAGCTAGCTGTGCAATCATCTTAGCTGCCTCTTTTAAATCCTTGGCAGTCCTTAAATCCAATCCTGATGAAAGTAATATCTCTCTACCTTTTTCAGCATTAGTTCCTTCCATCCTTACCACTACTGGCACGTGAACCCCAACCTTTTTAGCCGCTGCAACCACTCCTTCAGCCAACACGTCACAACGCAAAATGCCACCAAATATGTTTATAAAAATGGCTTTAACATTTTTGTCACTGAGCAAAATCCTAAACCCATTTTCTACCATCTCAGCGCTTGCACCACCGCCCACATCCAAGAAATTCGCAGGCTCAGCACCTGCTCTTTTGATCAGGTCCATGGTTGCCATAGCAAGGCCAGCACCATTAACAATATTTCCAACATTACCATCTAACTTGATGTAATTTAATCCGTATTTTGATGCTTCCACTTCTAATGGATCTTCCTCTTCAATATCCCTTAACTCAAGAATATCCTTATGCCTAAAAAGACCATTGTCATCAAAATTTATCTTAGCATCTAACGCAATAAGATTCTTTTCTTTTGTCAGAACCAAAGGATTTATTTCCACTAAAGAACAATCAAGATCAACAAAAATTGTATAAAGTCCTTTTAATATTCCCATTAATGACTTTTGCAAATCCTTTTCCAGACCAAGTCCAAAGGCAGCCTGCCTTAAATGATATGCACTTACACCAATCAACGGATCCACAAAAACTTTGATAATCTTTTCAGGACTCTTTTCTGCTACCTCCTCAATATCCATTCCTCCAGCTTCACTAAGCATAAGCACTATCTTTTCTGAGGACCTATCCATTACAACTGCTACGTAATACTCTTTCTCAATATTTAACCCTTCTTCAATCAACAACTTTCTGACAATCTTTCCTTCTGGTCCAGTTTGATGTGTTACTAGCTTCATTCCAAGCATTGAAGAAACAACATTTTCCAATTCATCCATAGATTTTACCAGCTTTACACCACCCGCCTTACCACGGCCACCAGCATGGACTTGAGCCTTCACAACCATTGGAAACTTTCCAAGTTCTTTGGCAGCTGCAACAGCTTCCTCCTTTGAAAAGGCTACCTTCCCTTTTGGTGTTGGAATGTTAAATTTTCTAAAAATTTCTTTTGCCTGATATTCATGAATCTTCATGGCAATTCTCCCTTACTCTTTTGAGCAAAACTCAGTTAATACCCCATGGGTTGATTTTGGATGTAAAAAAGCCACCTTTTTTCCTCCTGCTCCAGGAACAGGCTCCTCATTTATGAGCTTACATCCTGCCTCTTTTGCTTGTCCCAATTGACCACTGATATCATCCGTATAAAAAGCAATGTGATGCACACCTTCACCATTTCTTTGCAAAAATTTTGCAATGGGACTGTCCTCTGTTGTCGGTTCTAAAATCTCTAAATGGACACCACCAACATCAAAAAAAGCAGTCTTGACCTTCTGTGATTCTATTTCTTCTATTTTTTCACATTTTAACCCGAGCGCCTTTTCATAAAATTTTACTGCCTCATCAAGAGACTTCACTGCTATACCAATGTGATCAATCTTCTTAATCATATATACCTCCACCCTATAAAATGTTAATAACAGGGACCAGTAGGTCCCTGTTAGAATTATACTGGAATATTTCCATGTCTTCTTGGTGCTCTTGCTTCTCTTTTTGTTAGTAAGAATTCTAAAGCCGCAATAAGTTTTGGCCTGGTCTCCCTAGGCACTATCACACCATCAATATACCCTCTTTCTGCTGCCCTGTATGGATTTCCAAATACTTCTTCATATTCTGCTATCTTCTCTTGTCTTACCTTTTCTTTATCCTCAGCAGCCTGAATCTCTTTCCTAAAAATAATATTTGCTGCACCTTCTGCTCCCATTACCGCTATCTGTGCTGTGGGCCAGGCATAAACTATATCAGCTCCTAAATCCTTAGAACACATAGCAAGATAAGCACCACCTATGGATTTTCTCGTAATAAGTGTAATCTTAGGAACTGTTGCCTCTGAATAACACCATAGCAGTTTCGCTCCATGTCTTATGATTCCACCCCATTCCTGATCTGTTCCAGGAAGATAACCAGGTACATCTGTCAAGGTTAGTAGAGGTATGTTAAATGAATCACAGAATCTTATAAATCTCGTAGCTTTATCAGAGGCGTTTATATCCAAGCAACCTGCTAAATACTTTGGCTGATTTGCTATAATGCCCACTACATGCCCATTCAACCTGGCAAAACACACAATCATATTAGGAGCGTAATATTCATGTGGCTCCAAAAATTCGCCATTATCTACAATTGCCCTAATCACATCTTTCATGTCATAAGCTTTATTTGGACTATCAGGTACGATAGTATCTAATTCTGGAGCTTCTCTATTTGGTACATCCGTTGGTTGCTCATATGGTGGATCTTCCATATTGTTTTGTGGAAGATATGACAGCAACTTCTTTATCTGGAATATTGCATCTTCATCTGATTCACAGGCGAAGTGCGCAACTCCGCTTTTTTGATTATGTACCATTGCCCCACCTAACTCTTCAAAAGTCACCTCCTCTCCTGTTACAGCCTTTATCACTTGAGGACCTGTAATAAACATGAAACTTGTCTTTTTTACCATGAAAACAAAGTCCGTCATTGCAGGT
>JAMOPG010000015.1 GCA_027064715.1 Desulfobacterales bacterium | reverse complement strand
TAGATATGTACATTTTCCACCTTCAAATTTTCCAACTGTTCATATTGATTATGAAAAATGTAAAAAGTGCAAAACCTGTGTAAAAACATGTCCAACATCCTGTCTTCAATGGGATGAAGAGAAAAAAAGGCCTATACCAACATCTCTTATGAAAATGGATCCAGCATGTCTGGGCTGTGGAAATTGCGAAGCTGTTTGTCCTGAGGGAGCAATTAGACTTTCTAGAGATTATTTTGTATTTAAAGGAAGATATAAAAGCGATCCAACCAGGCCAAGAAAATTGACCTTTCCCTTTAGAAAAAAAGAAGATGAATTAGCTGAATTGGAAAAGAGTTTAACTGAAGTTGAGAAATATATTTTAAAAAGAAGGAGTGTAAGACTTTTTAAAGATAAAGAAGTTGAAGGAGAGCTAATAGAGCGAATTTTAGAAGCAGGTAGATTTGCTCCCACAGCAGGTAATGGTCAGCCTTTTAAGTTTGTTGTAGTGACTAATAAAAAGATAAATGAAGAAGTGGATAAAAGATGTGCAAGGGTGTTGTACAGAATAAAGAATCTTTATTTAACTGAAAGTAAGGTGAAGAAGTTTTTTATTTATCTTCTTAGCTATATCTCCCCAAATAAATGGGATCAACGTCCAATTGCAGCAATGGAAAAAGTGGAGCAAAAAGGAGGATCAATTACCTTTGGAGCCCCTGTAGTGATACATATTTTAAAAGACACAAGGGGCATATCTCGACCTGATATAGATGTGGGTATTTGTGGTCAAAATATGGTTCTCACAGCCCATTCGCTTGGACTTGGTACATGCTTTATTGGATTTATAGCCAGTGCTGTGCCCTTTGCTCCATCTGTAAAAAAGATTTTGGGCATCAAATATCCATATGAGTTGGCATTATCTATTTGTGTGGGGTATCCAAAGGTCAATTATGATAAATTTGTAGAAAGGGGAGAGGTACCTGTGGAGTTCCTATAAAATATAGGAGAGGTTTATGAGGAAAAAACATATAAATGAGTGAATGATTTTATAACTAATTATTTGCAGTAATACTTAGGGAGGGGGTATGCTTATAAAAAAAATGATGTTATTTTTGGGTATTATCTTCTTTATTTCTTCAAATAATCTTTTTGGAGCAAATGTGGATACATTTGGCATTGGAGCTAAGGCAACAGCCCTTGGTGGAGCATATGCTGCCTACGCTAATGATGTATATGCTGCATACTACAATCCAGCAGGCTTAACTCAGATAAAAAATAAACAAATCTCTCTTGGCTCTCTATTTATAGATCCGCACCTCAACGGAAAAAATTATAGGGTAGAAAAAAATGGTTCGGTCGTAGCTGGACCTGTTGATTTTGAAGATGAATCACCATTATTTGTTGTTCCACATCTTGGTTTTGCCATGCCCATAAATGAAAAAGTGACCTTTGCAATAGCAGCTTATGTTCCCTTTGGTCTTCACCTTAGATGGGATAATACTGAAAATTTTTATCAGAATCCTGCTTCATACAATTGCTATGAATCATGGTATTACAGAGAAGTAGTCACCCCTACAATTGGATATAAAATAAATGACAAGCTTTCTATTGGTTTCGGAGTATCATTAGGGAGGGCAGAGTCAGGTTCATATTTAAATTCTTATGATATGTGGCCTCTTACTGTTAGAGAAAAAGTTGAACTCACAGATGATTTTAACTATTCATTTAATTTTGGAATTATGTACAAAGTTAGCGATCAATTTACTATAGGGGTGACTTATCGTAGTATGGCTGATGCTGACTTTGAGGGGGATTTAAAACTAAAAAATCTTTCTCAAACTGAAAAAGCCATACTAGCTCACAAAGGAATAACCAGATATAAAACAGATGTGTCATTGGATGATGTAGATTTTCCCAATCAGATTCAAATAGGACTTAGATATTCCCCAAATCCCAAACTCTCAATAGAAGCAGACCTTGTCTGGACCCAGTGGTCTATGGTTGATTATCAGACATTAGAAATAAAAGATCCTTTGTTTCAACAAGCCCTTGGAGGAAAAGAGATAAAGATGAAAAGAGACTGGAAGGATACAAATCAGGTAAAAATAGGTATTGAATACAAACCAACAGATATCCTCACTTTGAGATGTGGTTATTTTTATGATCCAAGTCCAATACCTGACGACACCTATGATAGTATATGGCCAGATGCAGATAAAAAGACCTATTCAATTGGCGCGGGTTTAAATTTCGGGAGATGGCAAATCGATGGAACCTTACAGTATACTATAACAGAAAAAGACAGAGTAATTGGAGGGGAAAGTGTAAATCTTAATAACACATATGGTGATGATGCCAAGGTATCCCTTAAGGGGAGTGGAAAACTCTGGGGATATGGTATAACAATTACTTATAATTTCTAAAAAAGTACAAAAGGGAAAGTATAAAAGGGGAGGGAAGAGGGCTAATGCCCTCTTCCCTCCCCTTCAAATACACATGTAGGGATTGGCAGGTCAAAATATGGTGCTTACAGCCCATTCGTTGGGTCTTGGTACTTGTTTTGTTGGATTTATAGCGAGCGCTATTCCCTTTGCCCCATCTGTTAAAAAACTCTTAAAGATAAAATATCCCTATGAACTGGCTCTATCTATTTGTTTAGGATATCCCAAAATCAGTTACCATAAATTTGTTGCAAGGGGGTCAATTCCTGTGGAGTTTTTATAAAATTTAGGAGAGGCTTATGAGGAAAAAACATATAAATGAGATCTTTCCGAAAAAAAGGGTGGTAATTACTGGTGGAGGCAGTGGTCTTGGAAGACAACTTGCTCTGGATTTTGGCAAAATGGGTTGGAGAGTGGCTATATGTGATTTAAATGAAGAAGCAGCACATAAAACAGTGGATTTGATAAATGGCGCTGGGGGAAATGGATTTTTTCATATTTGTGATGTATCTAAGTGGGACCAGATGCTGGATTTTTCTAATTTAGTTAAGGAAAGATTTGGTGGAGTAGATGTAGTTATTAATAACGCTGGAGTTATTGTAGCTGGATTTGTGGAGGATGTTGATGTAGAAGACTGGAATTGGATTCTATCTATTAATCTAATGGGTGTTGTTCATGGGTGCAAAGCATTTATACCCATATTAAAGAGTCAAAAAAAAGGATATATTGTAAATATCGCATCTTCTGCAGGTATAGTGTCTCTAGCTGAGATGGCACAGTATAATGTTACTAAGGCTGGCGTGATTTCCCTATTAGAGACACTAAAGATGGAACTCTCGCCCTTTAATATTGGCATTAGTTGCGTTTGTCCTACTTTTTTTAAGACCAACTTGATGCAAGGGGCAAGGTGGGGAAATGAAAGACAAAGAAAACTTGCTCAAAAAATGTTTGATAAATCCTTGGCTACTGTAGAGGATGTGAGTAGAGATATTATAAAGTCCATAGAAAAAAATAAATTATATGTAATAACACAGTGGGACGGAAAGATATTGTGGTTTTTTAAAAGACTTAGCCCTTTATTGTTCTATAAGTTTATGTCTGTATATTATAAAAAAATACTTAATAGATTGTAGGGAATAAGTGTCTTATTAAAATCTAAAATATGAGGTAGAGTAAAATATGAGGTAGAGTGGTATGGTATCAAATATGGAGTGGGCAAGACAATTAGAAGAAATTTATAGAAATGCTCCAATCAGGAAAACACTTAATAGTGATATATGGTTTGACGAAGAGTTAAGGGCTCATTTTAAAATTAATACTATTCCAGACCTTTTCCATGCATTGGGTGATGTTCATGGAGGTATTATTGCTGCATTAATTGATAATGCTGCCTGGTTTACTGCAGCTGCCCAATATCCAAATAAGTGGATAGTGACTACTGAATTTCATACATATCTCCTTAGACCGGCTAAAGGATCTAATTTACATTCGTATGGCAAATTGATATACAAGGGAAAGACTCAGGCTGTTGCAAAGGCAAAGGTAGAGAGAGACGATGGTAGTTTAGTGGCGTATGGAACTGCCACTCTAGTTGTAACTAATATAGAAGTGGATATTGAAAAAGTAAAAGAATTAATTGCAAAAATAAAAAAATAGAGTAAAGCTAAGATACCAAAGAGCGTTAACTAGATAGAGTCTTTATGACAAATAATATTGATATGGAAATTCCATCTATTTTTTTAGAAAAGGGCATTGATTCCATTGAAAAATTGTTGTGGCTTATAGAGAATTCTTATGATGGTTTTGTACTTAGTGATAAAAAGGGAAATATATTTTATGCAAATAAGGCAGTTGAAAGGATAACTGGAGGAAGGCGAGAGGATATTTATGCAAAGAATTTAAAGGACTTTTTAAAAGAA
>JAMOPG010000014.1 GCA_027064715.1 Desulfobacterales bacterium | reverse complement strand
TATTCTTAATAATTATCTAAAGCTCCAGAAAGAAAACAGAATGTTAAGGGAGGCAATGAAAGTATGCCAATAAAAGCTGAAATTAAAAGAATTCTTCCTGATTTAATTGTTTTTGGTGTGCTTTTCATAACTTACTTTACTGGTTTTTATAAACATTTTGAACCACCTGTGCAGTTAGTATCTCTTAAAATGCTTTTAGTTTCTATGGGTTTTGTGCATTGTCATATGATTAGGAAAATTGCATTTGGAAAGGTGGACTGGGATGAGAAGAGTTTTACCCCTAAGAAACTCCTTATTATTGTGCTTTATGCTGTGTTTATTTACGCTTATGCCCAGGGTGGATAATTTTGCTTTTGCCTCCGTTTTAAAAAGATGCAGGAAGCTTATCCAGCCCATAAGGCGTGCCCATGTTTTTTATTTCGGACTTGACTTTCCATATTGGTATTCAGTAGCTCTCAGGCTGAGGTAGAAAGTGCCTGCAGGCATCGTGTAAGAAGCCTTGACGGAATAGGCTCGGTTGGATTTGCCCAGATTACCTGGAAGTGGTGGAAAGAGCGACTCCAGAGGGCAGGAATTCCTGAAATAGCAAGCATTAATAACCACGCAAAAGCTCAAGCTTATATACTCTATACTGAATGGAAACAATGCTGGTGTAAAAGGCTTTTTGAAGCTTATCAACGCTATAATGGAGGTTCCTGGGTAACAAAAGAGCTTAAAAGAGCAAAGAGTTGCTCCTGGGAAGCTGGATACAAAGCATGCAGAAGAAAAAAGGTGTGTGTTTGGAGAACAAAAAGCGGCTGTAGGCAATGGCGTAGTGCTTGTGATATTAATTACGAGTATAGCCAAAAGATCTTTTCAAAAGCCCAAAAATACCGTAAAAGTTCAGATAATAATAGGTTCCCATTCTGGTAATAAACTTTTTACCTTTTGCAAACTTGTCTAAAGTTATGTTGCAACGCAAATTATACAAATTTAAGCAATTTCCCCAAACTCTGATTTTTTCTGTATTCCGTAAAATCCCATTAAGTCCCATTTAGTCCCGTTATTTGCAACTTTGTCTAAACTTATCCTGCAATTTTTCTCATTAATGTTGCAATTTTTCTTATTTTGACTTTCAATGAACATTAAGGGAGGGATGCGCCAGGGAGGATTTGAACCCCCGACCTTTGGATTCGTAGTCCAACGCTCTATCCTACTGAGCTACTGGCGCATGGACAATTTTTTATGTGATAATAGAAATTCTGTCAAGAAAATCTACAAACCTGGGACATAATATTGCATAACATTTACACTAAGTTGATTAATTTTGTAATAGATTTTTATGTCCTTAATGTGACTTGCTTTTTGGTGGAAAAAAAACTATTTTTGTTTAAAAAATATTTAAAGAATGTATATGGGATTGTTTAGAGTAATTTTTCAAAATCTTATTTTTATTCCAGGTGTTGTGCTTTGTACTGTTATTTGTAGTGTGTTGGTCGTAATTGTTAGGATTTTTTCAAAAAAAATCCGTATATTAAAGAAGATAGAATACCTATGGGCCAAGTCTATTTGCTTTGCATCAGGAATAGATCTTGTTGTAGATTCAGTTCCTTTAGATACTAAAAAGTGTTATGTATTTATTTCAAACCATATGTCCCATCTGGATACACCGATTATAATGAGTATATTAAAGGATTTCTCTCCCAGGTTTATAGCTAAAGATTCTCTCTTTAAGATTCCAATATTTGGACAGGGAATGAGGGCTGCGGGACATCTTTCCCTTCACAAAAAAGAGCCTTTAAAGGCAATGAAGGAATTAAATAAGGCCATAGAGACATTAAAACAGGGAGAATCCGTCCTTTTGTTTCCTGAAGGTACAAGGAATACATATGAAGATAAGTTGCTGGATTTTAAGATTGGCGCATTTATTATAGCTATAAAGATGGGTTTGGAGATGGTGCCAATAGTTATATATGGCACAGGAAAATGCCTTCCTAAAGGTTCAATTTTTGTGAGACCAGGTAAGGTTTATGTAAAAATATTTGATCCAGTTCCTTGGGCTCTTCAGTATAACTTGAAAAGAAGGGAAGAGTTAAAGGAATTAACATATGATTTTATGCAAAAGAAGTTTTTGGAGCTTAAAGAATGGGTGAGCAAAGAGACAAAGTGACAATATATCCTATAGGAGGTCTTGGAGAGATAGGGCTTAATTGTCTGTATATAGAGACCAATGATACTGGAATATTGATAGATTGTGGCCTTATGTTTCCAGATACATTCCATTATGGGGTGGATGTTGTTATACCAAGGTTAGATTTTATTGTTTCAAAAAAAGATAAATTAAAGGCAATTATTTTAACTCATGGACATGAAGACCATATTGGGGCCATCCCCTGGCTTTTACGAGATATAAATGTTCCTATTTATGGTTCACAATTTACCTTGGCCCTGGTGGAGAACAAGGTAAGGGATTTAGGTATATCTAATTATAAGGAGTTGGTATTAAATAGAGTAGTTCCAAGAGATAAAATAACAATTGGTGATATTAAGGTCACCTTTTTTGAGGTGTGTCATTCAATAATTCAAGGTTATGCATTAGGAATTGAAACACCTGTGGGCAAGATAGTACACTCAGGAGATTTTAAGATCGATAGAAATCCTCTAGGTGGACATAAGACTGATCTGGAGGGAATAAAGGAATTTTCAAAAAATGGGGTTATGCTCCTTATGTCTGATTCAACTAATGTGGAATTGGATGGCTTTGCACTTACAGAGCGTGAGGTAAAGGCCACATTGGAATGTATATTTAAAGAGTCTCAGGGAAGAATATTGATCACACTTTTTTCAAGTCATATCCAGAGAATCCAAGAGATATTTGACTTAACAAAAAAACTAAATCGCAAAATGGCTGTTTCTGGTCATAGCTTAGAATCAAATATTGAAATTGCAAGAAAGCTTGGGGTTTTAAAAATAGATGATGAGTATTTATGTTCGGTTGAGGATCTTCACAAATTAAAGGATAATGAGATTGTATTGTTAGTTACAGGATCCCAGGGAGAACCCATGTCTGCTTTAACCCGTCTTGCTGAAGGGACCCATAGGCAGCTAAGAATCCATGAAGGAGATACAGTGATCATGTCCTCTAGGTTTATCCCTGGAAACACCAAGGCAATAACCTCTGTTATAAATAAACTCTATAAGCTTGGTGCAGAGGTATTGTATGAAAAGGTCCAGGAGGTCCATGCATCTGGTCATGCGCATAGAGAGGAATTAAGATTAATGTTGGAAACTGTGAAACCAAAGTTTTTTATCCCAATTCATGGTGAATATAGACATCTTGTTAAACATAGAAAAGTAGCGATTGAGGCAGGGGTTGCGCCTGAAAGGGCATTGGTTATAGAAGATGGAACTCCCATTACATTTTTTAAAGATGGAATTAGATTTGAAGAAGCATTTCCAGCAAATGTGATTTTGGTTGATGGAAAAGGAGTGGGTGATGTTGGCACTACAATTTTAAAAGAGAGGCAACTTCTTGCTGATGAAGGGCTGGTGATAGTGGTATTGGTTCTGAATAATAAAACAGGAGAAATAGTAATGGGACCAAAGATTCAGTCAAAGGGTTTTATATTTGAGCAAGAATATTTTCATATTATAGAAGAAGCTGAAAATATTGTTAAAGAAATTTTTGAGAAGTCTGGCAAGATTTCAAAGTCTAATCTTAAAAAAAAGATAAAGAATTCTTTGAGAAAATATTTCAGGAGGACGCTGGAGAGGGATCCAGTGGTCATTCCACTAATAATTGGGGTTTAGATAGAGAAAAATTAAATTTAAGAGGAGTTAACATGAAATTGATTAGAGCATTTTATAAAGACCGCGCTTTTTATGGGGCATTATCAACACAGGAAGTCTATCCTTTAGATAAAGAATTGCGTAGTCATGGTTCAATCCCTCTAAAGGAACTTCAGCTTCTGCCTCTGGTTTCTCCTACAAAAATTATATGTGTTGGATTGAATTATAAGTCCCATGCAATGGAACTTAATATGGAGATACCTGATGAGCCCGTTATTTTTTTGAAACCCCCCTCTTCAATAATAAGCACAGGAGAAAATATTGTTTATCCCAAGATGTCAAAATGTGTTCATTATGAAGGTGAACTTGCAGTTATAATTGGAAAACAGGGAAAAGATATATCTGTAAAAGACGCTCCAGATTATATCTTTGGTTTTAGTTGTGCCAATGATGTTACAGCAAGGGATCTTCAAAAAAAAGATGGGCAATGGACCAGAGCAAAGAGCTTTGACACTTTTTGTCCTCTTGGCCCCTGGATAGAGACAGATTTTAGGGAAATGGATGATCTTTCTGTAAAAACTATAGTGAATGGAGAGGTAAAACAAGAGGGCCGTACTTCTGATATGATAGTTACCCCTTATGAGCTGGTTAGTTTTATCTCCTCTATTATGACACTTATGCCTGGAGATGTTATATTGACAGGGACTCCTCCAGGGGTTGGAGAACTAAAGCCTGGTGACGAGGTGCATGTGGAAATAGAGGGACTGGGAACTTTGATTAACAAGGTAGTGGAAGAATAAGAAAATTTTTATCTTGCAAAGATCTTTTTTTTGCCTTAAACACTTTTTCTCTTGTTTTTAAATCACACACCTGGGGATGAGCTTTGGGTCCCACTACTTTTTGTGGGGTGCGGCGTTCCAGGTGGAGGAAAAAACCCAAAGGAGGTATTATGCCTAGAATTACTATGAAGGAGATGCTTGAAGCAGGGGTTCATTTTGGACACCAAACCAGGCGCTGGAACCCCAAGATGAAACCCTTTATTTTTGGTTCCAGAAAGGGTATCCACATTATTGACCTGCAAAAGACCATTCCTCTTTTTGACAGGGCCTATGAATTTATCTCAGATGTTGTGGCAAATGGTGGAAAGGTACTTTTTGTGGGGACCAAAAGGCAGGCACAGGATATTGTCAAAGAAGAGGCTGAGCGTTGTGGCATGTTCTATGTTGTGCATCGTTGGCTTGGGGGAACCTTGACCAACTTTAAGACAATCAAACAACGTATTGAAAAGATGAAAGAACTAGAGAAGATGTTTGAGGATGGATCTATAAAGAAGTTTCCCAAAAAAGAGATCATAAGAATGGAGAGGATGTTGACAAAGTTAAGAAGGGCCCTTGGTGGTATTCGAGACATGGAAGAATATCCTCAAGCAGGGTTTATTGTGGATCCCCACAAAGAAGAAAATGCAGTAAGAGAATTTAATAAACTCGGTATTCCTGTAGTGGCTATTACAGATACAAATTGTGATCCAGATGTCATTGATTATATAATCCCTGGTAATGATGATGCAATCAGGGCAATAAAGCTTTTTACATCTAGGATAGCAGATGCATGTCTAGAAGGACAGGCTAGAAGAAAAGAGCAGGAAGCACAAGAAGAAAAAGAGAAAATGGAGCAAGGAGAGGAGAGTGGAGAAGAACCACAGGTAGAGGAGATGAAAGAAAATAAGGAGGTAGAAGATGAAAATAACAGCTAGTATGGTAAAAGAGTTGAGGGAAAAAACTGGGGCTGGAATGATGGATTGTAAAAAGGCCCTAGAAGAGTGTGGTGGTGATGAAGAAAAGGCTATAGCATGGTTAAGAGAAAAAGGGATTGCAAAGGCACAAAAACGTGCTGGTAAGACCGCTGCTGAGGGAATTATTGGTTCATATATTCACATGAATGGAAAGATTGGTGTTTTAGTTGAAATAAATTGTGAAACTGATTTTGTGGCAAAAAATGAAAAATTTCAGGAATTCGCCAAAAATATTGCAATGCAGATAGCAGCATCTAGTCCAAAATATATATCCCCAGAAGATATTCCTGAAGATGTATTGGAAAAGGAAAAGGAAATTTATGCAAACCAGTGCAAGGCAGAAGGTAAGCCAGAACATATAATTCCGAAGATTGTGGAAGGAAAGCTCAAAAAGTTTTATCAAGAAGTGTGTCTTTTGCATCAGCCCTATATAAGGGATGATTCCCTTACAATTCAAGATCTGTTAAATGAGCTTGTTGCTGTTTTAGGAGAAAAAATAGTTATTCGCAGGTTTGTGCGATTTGAAGTAGGAGAAAAACTTGATTAGTTTTTAAATTTAAGGGCCGTAAGGCCCTTTTTTTTTTGTCAAAAAAAGGAGCAGTTATGTGTGGTTTGAAATATAAAAGAATACTTTTAAAATTAAGTGGTGAAGCCTTGGCTGGTCCAGTAAAGTTTGGTATTGACATAACCACAATTGACAATATTTCTAAAGATATAGTTGAAGTTTCCAACATGGGTGTTGAAATAGCCATGGTGGTGGGAGGAGGAAATATATTTAGGGGAGTATCTTCTTCAGCAAAAGGAATGGATAGGTCTCAAGCAGATTATATGGGGATGTTGGCCACAGTGATGAATGGGCTCGCTCTTCAGGATAGGCTTGAAAAATTAGGGGTGCCAACAAGGGTCATGAGCGCAATTAAGATGCAGGAGGTTGCAGAGCCTTATATTAGGAGAAGGGCAATCAGGCACCTGGAAAAAAAGAGGATTGTTATCTGTGTAGCGGGTACAGGGAGTCCCTATTTTACTACTGATACAGCTGCAGCCTTGCGTGCTATGGAATTAAAGGCTGATGTCCTTTTAAAGGCAACTAGAGTGGATGGGGTTTATGACAAAGATCCTGAGAAATCAGAATCTGCTAAAAAATTTTCTGAAATCACATATATTGATGTGTTAAACAAAGGCCTCAAAGTTATGGATTTCACAGCTATATCTTTATGTATGGACAATTCACTACCTATTGTGGTATTCAATCTCCTTAAGCCACACAATATAAAGAGGGTAGTATTAGGTGAAAGTGTGGGGACACTGGTTAAAGGAGGTGCATAATGGATAAGGTCTTAAAAGATGGCGAGAAAAAAATGCAAAAGGCATTGGAAAAGTTAACCAAAGATTTTAATAAATTAAGAACAGGAAGGGCCTCCACATCATTGGTTGAGGACATTTTGATTGATTATTATAATACACCAACTCCATTAAAACAACTTGCCTCAATTTCAATTCCAGATAGTCGTACAATAGCGATCCAGCCATGGGATAGAAATGCCTTGAGTGATATTGAAAAAGGAATTATGAAATCTGATCTTGGGCTCACTCCTGTAAATGATGGAAAGATGATTAGAATAAATATCCCACCTCTAACTGAAGATAGGAGAAAAGAACTTGTGAAGGTTGCAAAAAAATATACTGAAGAGGCAAAGATAGCTATTAGGAATATAAGAAGAGAATGTAATGAGGCCTTAAAAAAGATGAAGAATAATAAAGAAATTACAGAAGATGATATGTATAAAGGCCAGGAGGACGTTCAAAAGTTGACAGATAAATACATTGAAAAGGCAGAAAAACTCTTTGAGGAAAAAGAAAAGGAGATAATGGAGATTTAACAGGTATGGATAACCAAAAAAAAGATCCGCCCATTGTCCACCTAGCGATCATTATGGATGGAAATGGGCGGTGGGCACAGAAAAGGGGGCTTCCACGATATGAAGGGCACAGGGCAGGGACCAAGACTGCAAAAAAGATAGTTGAGGCATGCAGGAAGCGAAATATCAAATATTTTACCTTATATACGTTTTCAAAAGAAAATTGGAAAAGGCCAAAAGATGAGGTAAATTTTTTATTTGATCTTTTGGTCAAGTTTTTTAATAAAGAATATAAATCATTAGTGGAGCAATCTATAAAATTAAACATATTAGGAGATATTTCAAAGCTCCCTTTTGCAGCAAGGCGTGCCATTGAATTTACTATAAAAAAGACTGCCAATTGTTCTGATATGGTCTTAAATCTAGCCTTAAATTATTCTGGAAGAGAAGAAATAGTTAGGGCTTGCAGAGAAATTATAAAACAGGGCATCTCACCTGAGGAATTAACAGAAGAATCTTTTAAGAGATTTTTATATACAAAGGATCAACCTGATCCTGATCTCATAATCAGAACCAGTGGTGAGCTAAGGTTAAGTAATTATCTTTTATATCAAGCAGCCTATTCTGAACTATACTTTACCCCTGTTCTCTGGCCAGATTTTAATGAACAGGAGTTAGATAAGGCAATTGAGGATTATTTAAAAAGAGAGAGACGGTTTGGTGGATTAGAATGAGCAATCATTTAAAAAGGATATTAACAGGCATAATCCTGATTTTAATAGTGGGATCCATCCTTTTGTGGGGGGCAACTATCCATCTGCAATTTCTTATATTTGTGGTTAGTGGTGTTGCACTCTGGGAATTTTTATCTCTCTTTTTTGAGAAGTCATTTTTTTTAAAGACATTTGCCATTTTTCTCTCTATTCCAATCATATTTAATAATTTTTTGCCTCTTTCTCTTATCCATATTTTGATTATTTATTTTTGGTTAATAAATCTTATTTTTTTATTTATTTTTGGCCTATCTGAC
The DNA here is from genome assembly GCA_027064715.1 of Desulfobacterales bacterium. Taxonomy (GTDB): domain Bacteria; phylum Desulfobacterota; class Desulfovibrionia; order Desulfovibrionales; family Desulfothermaceae; genus Desulfothermus. The sequence continues at coordinate 13,126 of JAMOPG010000014.1, read as the reverse complement.
AAAAATAGAAGCTGGCAAGATTTCCAATTAATATTTCTTGGGCTCATCTACATCCCTTTAGTTCTTCAGTTTTTTAAGGATATCCCTTTTAAAGAAATATGTTATATTATGGGAATTGCCGTTTTTTCAGATACCTGTGCCTATTATTCGGGAACAATGTGGGGGAAAAAGAAACTCTGGCCAAAGGTAAGTCCTAAAAAGTCATGGGTTGGAGCCTTTGGCAGTTTGGCAGGTGCTTTAATATTTTCTATTTTATATGGATCTTTTGCATTTTCTATGAAATGGTATTTACCCATTTTTTTGGCAATAGTCTTAAATTTAGGTGCTCAATTGGGTGATCTGTTTGAATCTGCATTAAAGAGATATTTAAATGTAAAAGATTCTGGTGGAATACTTCCAGGACATGGAGGAATTTTAGATAGGATTGATAGTTTGCTCTTTGTTTGTGCCATCTATCTCATCATCAAAAACTTTATTACTATTTAAACAAAAAAGGACTATAGATTCCATGGAATATATATCCTCATTGGACAGAGCAACTGAATTGCCTGAAAAAAGGGTGATATCTATTTTGGGATGTACTGGCTCAATAGGAGTCACCACTTTAAAAGTGATTTCAAAGAATAGGGATAAGTTTGTAGTAGAGGCACTTGGTGGGGGAGAAAATTACACACGACTCATTGAACAGGCAACTATTTTTAGACCTAAATTTATCTGTGTTAAAAAAAAGAAGTTAGTGGACGAGATAAAAAAGGGACTTTCCTTTGATTACAGGCCTGAGATTTTGTGGGGTGTTGAGGGGTATAAGTTAATTGCAACATTGGAACAGGCCCATATTGTGGTGATGGCGCAAAGTGGTGCTGCTGGTCTGAATCCAACTATCTCTGCCATAAAAAAGGGCAAAGTTGTTGCTTTGGCTAATAAAGAATCTCTGGTGCTGGCTGGTCCTATTATCAAGAAATTATGCAGGGAAACAAATGCATCTATTTTGCCTATAGATTCAGAACACAATGCAATATTTCAGATATTGTGGGGACAGGGTTTTAAGGATGTTGAAAGGATAATCTTAACAGCTTCTGGTGGTCCATTTTTTGGTAAAGATATTGATTTTTGTAAAAAGGTAACTCCTCATATTGCCTTAAAACATCCCAACTGGTCCATGGGACCAAAGATCACTATTGATTCAGCCACACTTATGAATAAGGGGCTTGAAGTAATTGAGGCACATTATCTTTATGGGATTTCTCTGGATAAGATTGATGTAGTTATACACAGAGAAAGTGTTATACATTCAATGGTAGAGTTTTTAGATGGTTCAATATTTGCCCAGATGAGTGCCCCTGCAATGGAATTTCCCATTGCTTTTTGTCTTGGTTTTCCCAAAAGGATAATAGGTAGTAATAAGAGGCTTGATTTTACAAAAATAAAAAATCTTACGTTTTTTGCTCCAGATCACAATACATTTCCTTTGCTTTCCTTGGCAATAGATGCCTTAAAAAAGGGACAAAGTTATGTTATTGCTCTAAATGCTTCAAATGAGGTAGCTGTGGATGCTTTTTTAAATAAAGAGATAGGCTTTTTAGATATTGTGAATATAAATAAGGCTGTGGTCAAAAATCATCGTGCTCGGATAATTAATACCATAGAGGATATTACAGCAGTGGATAGTGAGACAAGAGAGATAGCCAAAAAAATAATTGAGGAGATCAAAAGCTGATGGACATTGTTGCTGTTATATGTGTCTTGGGACTTCTTATACTTTTCCATGAACTAGGCCATTTTCTGGTGGCGAAGTTCTTTGGCATAGGAGTTAAAACCTTTTCTCTTGGTTTCGGAAATAGATTAGTTGGCATAAGATATGGTAAAACAGAATATAGGATCTCTCTAATTCCTCTAGGTGGTTATGTAAAGTTTTTTGGGGAAGAAGAGGGGGATGATGATCCTAGATTTTCAGATGAAGAGGATTTTTCCAAAAGACCTCCATACCAGAGAATGCTGGTGGTGATGGCAGGTCCAGTCTTTAATGTGCTTCTTGCCTGGATATTATATTTTTTTATTTTCATGAATGTTGGCCAACAAGTGTTGAGCACAAAGATTGGAGATGTGGTTGAAAATTCACCTGCACAAATAGCAGGCCTTAAAAAAGGTGATGAAATTGTATCAATAAATGGAAAAAAGACTAAGTATTGGCACGACATAGTTGAAATTATTACCACTACAAAGGACTATCCCCTGGCTGTGGAAGTAAAAAGGGGGGAAGAGTTTATAATATTTGAAATAACTCCTAAGATGGAAAAGGTTAAAAATATATTTGGTGAAGAGATTGAAGTGCCAAAACTGGGTATTGTTGCCTCTAATGAGTGGAGACACATAAATCTCTCACCATTTAAGTCCCTTACAGAGTCCTTCAAACAAACATGGATTATCACAAAACTTACCTTTGAAGGTATTATAAAGCTTATTGAACGGGTGATTCCACCTGAAACAGTGGGTGGTCCAATAATGATTGCCCAACTGGTATCTAAAGAGGCAAAGGCTGGTTTTTGGGAACTTCTTGCCCTTACAGCGCTTATAAGTATTAACTTAGGAATCTTGAATCTGTTGCCAATTCCAGTATTGGATGGGGGACACATATTCTTTTATTTATTAGAGATGATAATGCGCAGACCATTAAGTCCTAATGTTAGGGAAGTGGCTACTAAAATTGGACTTGCAATTTTAATCTTTATTATGATTTTTGCAGTCTATAATGATATCAATCGTATGATAATACCAAGATAGACATTTGATATGGGATATATCCTTTGTTTAAATTCAGCAGAAGATGTTATTCAGGTTGCTATATGTGAAAATAACAAATTATTAGTTGGCATGGAGGCCTTGTCTAAGAAAAAGGGTGTGGTGTTGTTACCTAAAATGGTCAAGCAGTGCCTAGAAGTGGCAAAATTGGATGTGAGTAATATAGAGAGAATTTCCGTTGTAGTGGGACCAGGATCTTTCACAGGAATCAGGATAGCTATATCGTATGCTACAGGACTGGCTTATGGTTTAAATCTGTCCCTGGGAGCTATCAATTATTTGGCCTTGTTGGCCCAAAATGCCTTTTTTGCAGTCCAGGGAGAGGTATATGTTTTAACTTCTGCTAAGATTAATATGGTCAATATGCAAGGATTTTCTGGCCCATTGCCATTTAAACATATTACAGATCCCGTGGCAATACCATTAAATAAAATAGATAAAATAGTTCCCCAAAATGCATACGTACTGGGAAGTGGAGTTAGAAACTATTTAGATCTTTTTGAAAAACAAAGGATATTAGATCCATTTTTTGATAAACCGTCTCTTGAATCTTTGGCTTTACTATCATCTCAATGTGAATATTCGCCAAATCCCCCAACCCCCCTTTACCTCCGTGCTTCAGATGCTGAGGAAAATCTCCCTAATATTTTGAAAAAGCGTGGTTTAAAATAATGAGTTATTCTTTTTATGGTTTAGTGGCTGGAGAGTGTTATCCTGGATAATGGGGTTTGAAAATACCTTATATGAACTTTTAAAAGAGTTCTTTCATTCCAGTTTACTTTACCATGGTTGCCCCTTTGATGATAAATAGATGAAAGAAAATTATAAACTTCACAATTGCACTATTGACGTCTGGTTACAATTTTATTTAATCTTGATAGAAAGTCATTAGTATGGAAGGAGGAAAAATTAAGTTGGGTCAGCTAATGTCTAGAACAAGGAAAAAGAGGAAGGAAGGATCAGAAAAAATACTAGATTTTAAAATCTTGGCAGAATATTCACCACTCGCCATATATTTGATTAGCTCTGATGGATATTTTGAGTATGTAAACAAAAAGATGTGTGAGGTGTCAGGATATACGAAGGATGAATTATTACGAATTAAGTTTACTAAACTTATTCATCCTGATTATAAGGGCTTTGTCGTAGAACAACTAAAGAAAAGATTTTCGAAAGAGGATGCACTTCCTTCCTATGAATTCAAGGCTGTTACAAAAAATGGTGAGGAGAAATTTTTTCAAGGATTTTTTATTCTAATTGAAGTGAACAATCAAAAGTATGTCCTTGGGCAGCTTTTAGATATAACTGAAAGAAAAATAATAGAAAAAGAGCTTGAAAGGAGGGAGGCATCATATAGAACAATCTTAGAAGCATCCAATCTTGGCTATTTTGAGGTGGATCTGGCTGGAAATTTTACATATGTAAATAACAGTTTGGCAAAGATTTTTGGTCTTCCTAAAGAAAAACTAATTGGCATGAACAATAGAGAATATTCTTCACCAGAGGAGGCAAAGAAGGTTTTTGAAATATTTAATAGGGTTTATAGAGAAGAAGTTCCTAATACGTTTTTTGAATGGAAAATTAGGTCATTAGGTACTGGGGAAGTGTGCTACATAGAGACCTCAGTGGATCTTATATATAATGAAAAAGGTGAGAAGATAGGGTTTAGGGGGATAGTGAGGGATGTAACTGAAGAGAAAAAGGCAAAACAGGAGTTAGCTCAAAAAGAGGCTTATTATAGGGCTATTTTTGAAGGCGCTGGTGCTGCACTTTTTGTCTATGATGAAAAGACTATAATTCAAGAAGTAAACAGAAGATTTGAGGAAATTACAGGATATGCAAAAAATCAGGTTGAAGGAAAGATGAGTTGGACACAACTTATTAGTGACAAAGATTTAATTGTCATGCTAACATTTCAAGAAAAAAGAAAAAAGGATCCAACATCTGTTCCAACACAATATGAGTTTAGATTCATAGATAAAATGGGTAGAGAAAGATGGGGTTTTGCCACTATAACATTACTTCCTGATAAAAAAGGTATTATGTCATTTTTAGATATAACAGAGAGAAAACATATGGAAGAAAGATTAAGATTCATCAGTTTTCATGATCCTTTAACAAATTTATATAACAGACTTTATTTTGATGAAGAACTAAATCGCCTAAGGAATACAAGAGATTTACCCATCGCAATAATTGTCATTGACCTTGATGGGCTTAAGTTCATAAATGACAATTTTGGCCATAAGGCAGGAGACAATTATATTAAGGATGCCGCAGTGGTTTTAAAAAACTCTTTAAGAAAATCAGATGTGATAGCTAGGATAGGAGGAGATGAATTTGCCATTGTTTTGACTAACACATCAGAAGAAAATGTTAAAAAGGTTATGGAAAGGATAAGAAAAAAAATTGATGAGTTTAATAAGACAAGTGGCAAATTTCCTATTAGTTTATCCATGGGGTATGCAATTGCCACTGAAGAACCAGTAGACATTGATAGTTTGTTAATAGAAGCTGATCACGCAATGTATGAAGATAAACAAAGAAAAAAGATAAAGCGGGGAGAGTGTTATGCATGAAGTAAGGTTGGGTTTTAAGATAAAAGACTATCTTACAGGGAAAGAGATCGATGCCACCACATATGAGGATTTTAGGCAGGAAATTGCACGGGTTATGGTGGAGGAAAAAGGATATCCCAAACAAAATATTCAATCAAAGGCAAGGATAGAGCTTGAAATTGAGGGTAATAAAATTGTTAGATATGTGGATTTTGTAGTGCTCTTTGACAACAGGCCATTTATGGTGGTTACTTTTTGTGCTGGTGAGGTAGAGACATATGTGAGAGAGAGTATATCCATGGCAAGGCTTATAGATAATGGTCCTGCAAGATTTTCTTTAGTAACAGATACACAGAAATTTATATTACTTTATGCAAAAGATGGAGAAATAATAAAGAGCGGGCCTTTTTCTCAATTTCCCACCTGGAATGAGATCACAGCACTTAAAGATAAATATCCCCATTTTGAGTATCCTCTGGATAAGCGGCCTAAGGAAAAACGCATATTATATGCATTATCTGCCTTAAGCTGTGAATGCAGAGATTCTTGCCAATTATAACATGTTCCATACCTTTTATAGACGGATACAGGTAAGAGATTGAAGAGAACACCCTGAACCTTTGTCTCACTTCTTTTTGACTTTTTAAAAAGTATAGATTATCAATTAACTCCTTCATAGGCTTGGTTAAAGGTTTTTTTGAGATATTTTATAAACCAAATAAAGTGTGCAAAAGAGGATATGATTAAAAGATTAAAGGGTTTTTCAGATTTATTTCCACCAGAAGTGGATAAATATCTGTTGATAGAACGCATGGCAAGAGAGGTCTTTCCCTTATATAACTTTAAGGAAGTGAGGATCCCAATCTTAGAGAAAACTGAACTTTTTGCCCGTTCCATAGGAGATGCAACTGATGTTGTGCAAAAGGAGATGTTTTCTTTTGAAGATAAAAAGGGCAGGGTGCTTTCTTTAAGACCTGAAGCCACTGCAGGGGTAGTGAGGGCCTATATTGAAAACAAGATCTATGCAAAAGAGTCAATTTCTAAGTTTTTTACCATAGGCCCAATGTTTAGGTATGAAAGGCCTCAAAAAGGAAGACAAAGGCAGTTTCATCAGGTTAATGTGGAGGTATTTGGAAGTTCGTCTCCTTTTATTGATAGTGAGATAATCTGTATGCTCATGCACTTTTTGGAAAGACTTAACATTAACGATGTTGTTTTAGAGATAAACTCTTTAGGGTGTAGTAGTTGCAGAAGGGAATATCAAAAGGCATTAAAGGATTTTTTGGACAGGCTTGATGAGCGTGAGCTGTGTGATGATTGTAGAGTAAGAAGGGAGAAAAATCCATTAAGGGTATTAGACTGTAAGTCTCCAAATTGTCAGAGATTATATGAGTCAGCACCCACTATTTTAGATTTTATATGTGAGGATTGTAAGAAACATTTTTCAAGTGTGCAAAATACATTAAAAAAACAAAATATAGATTTTGTTATAAACAAAAGACTGGTTAGAGGGCTTGATTATTATCAGAGAACCACTTTTGAGGTAGTGGCAAAGGGCATAGGTGCTCAATCTGCCATTGCTGGAGGAGGCCGATATGACGGCCTTGTTAAGCTTTTGGGAGGCCCAGATGTTCCAGGCATGGGCTTTGCCTGTGGTATGGAGAGGTTGGTTCAATTAATATCTTTTGAAAAACAGGACAAATTAGACTGTTATATAGCTCCGTTAGTGGAACATGCCTTAGATATTGCATTTGAGATTTCTTTTAAATTACGTGAAAAACAGCTTAGATCAGAATGCTTATATGACGTAAAAAGTCCAAAGGCACATCTTAGGTATGCACACAAGATAGGGGCCAATTTTGCCTTCCTGATTGGAGAAGAAGAATTAAAAAATAGAACAATCACAGTAAAAAATTTAAGCACTGGAAATCAATCCCATGTTTTGATTGACGATATCTTAAATGGAAATTTTACCTTTTTGAAATAAAGAAAATATTGGGACACAAGGAGTTTTTTATGGAGCAGGAGTTAAAAAAGATAGAGACAGAAGAAGAGATTGCCTTGGCAGAAAAAAAGGCAAGAAAAATATTATCTACCTTAGGTGGATGGAAAAGGACCCATTCATGTGGAGAACTCACTGCCAAAAATCTTGGGGAAGATGTGTGTTTAATGGGGTGGGTGCAATACAGAAGGGATCATGGTGGTCTTATATTTATAGATTTACGAGATAGGGAAGGATTGACGCAGGTAGTTTTCTCTCCTGAATATAATCAAAAGGCCCATGAAGAGGCACATGTACTTAGGCCAGAATATGTACTCGCAGTCAAGGGCACAGTGAGAAGGCGGCCTGAGGGTATGGAAAATCCCAAACTTGTCACTGGAGAAATAGAGGTAGTTGTCACTGAATGGAAGCTTTTAAATATCTCCAAAACACCACCTTTTTTGATTGAAGATAGGATAGAGGTGAGTGAAAATTTAAGATTAAAGTATAGATACTTAGATTTTAGGAGAAATAAGTTAAAACAAAATATTATTTTTAGACACAAGGCTGCTCAATGTGTGAGAAATTTTTTGAATGCAAATGGCTTTTTGGAAATCGAGACCCCATTTTTAACAAAATCCACCCCTGAAGGTGCGAGAGATTTCTTGGTTCCAAGCAGGTTACATCAAGGAAAGTTTTTTGCTTTACCACAAAGTCCACAGCTTTTTAAGCAGCTTTTAATGATAGGGGGATTTGATAGATATTATCAGATAGTGAAGTGCTTTAGAGATGAAGATTTGCGCGCCGATAGACAGCCAGAATTTACACAGATAGATATGGAGATGTCCTTTGTGGAAGAAGAAGATGTGATGTCTATTTCTGAAAAAATGATTCAGACACTAGTAAAGGAACTTTTAGACATTGATGTTAAAATTCCTTTTCCAAGGATGAGTTATGACGAGGCACTGGACAAATATGGTCTTGATAAGCCTGACACTAGATTTGAGCTTTATCTGCAGGACATTACTGATATAGTTAGAGGATCTAATTTTCAGGTATTTTCAAAGGCACCAATAGTTAAGGCCTTGAAGGTCCCTGGTGGTGGGGAGTTATCTAGAAAAGAGATTGATGATTACACTGAATATGTAAAGGTGTTTGGAGCGCAAGGTCTTGCATGGATAAAGATAAAGGAAAATGAGTGGCAATCTCCAATTGTAAAATTTATGAGTGATGAAGAAAAGCAAAAGATTGCTGAAAGATTAGATATAAAGCCTGGGGATATAATCTTTTTCCAGGCAGCAAGCAAAGAGGTGGTAAATGATTCCTTGGGCAATTTACGGGTCAAGCTTGGGGAGAGATTTAATTTAATAGACAAAAATAAATTAAACTTTGTATGGATTGTGGATTTTCCTTTATTTCAGTATAATGAAGAAGAAAAGAGATGGGAGGCATGTCACCATCCATTTACTTCTCCTCAAGATAAATACCTTGATCTGGCAGATATAGAAAACGCAAGGGCAAGGGCCTATGATTTGGTATTTAATGGAAATGAGATTGGTGGTGGATCAATTCGTATTCACTCATATGATGTTCAAATGAAAATGTTTGAAGCCCTGGGTATTGGAAAAGAGGAGGCAGAGGATAAATTTGGATTTCTTTTAAATGCATTAAAATATGGTGCTCCACCACATGGAGGGATTGCCTTTGGGTTTGATAGATTGATTATGCTCCTTTTGGGTGTTAAAAGCATTAGAGAAGTAATACCATTTCCAAAGACTCAAAAGGGAGCATGTCTTTTAGCTGACGCTCCATCTTATGTTGATAAAAAACAATTAAGAGAGCTTGGCATAAAGGTGCGTGAAACAAAAAATGAATAATTTTAAAGAGGCTAGAGATGGCAATTAGAAACATAGTCTGTTATCCTGATCCGTTGCTTAGAAAAAAGTGTGAAGAGATAACAGCCATTGATGATGAGATTAAGAGGCTAGGGGAAGATATGCTAGACACCATGTATGAAAAGAAAGGGATAGGACTAGCTGCTCCTCAAGTGGGAGTTATTAAGAGGCTTATTACAGTTGATATCTCTGGTCCTGAAAAAAGAGAAAATCCCTTTGTGATGGTAAATCCTGAGATAGTTGAGAAAAAAGGAGAAACTGAAGGTGAGGAAGGTTGCCTTAGTTTACCTGGATTTAAGGGTAAGGTAAAACGGGCAGCAGCTGTTAAGGTTAGATATTTAGATCTAGATGGTGAAGAACACCTTGTAGATGCAGATGAGTTGTTTGCCATTTGTCTCCAACATGAGATAGACCATTTGGATGGAAAACTCATTATAGATTATGCTGGGAGGTTAAAGAAAAAGATGTATGAGAACAAATTAAAAAAATTACAAAAACATAGAGCAAGATGAGGCTAGTGTTTTTTGGCAGTCCAGAATTTGCAGCATACATATTGGAAAAATTAATTTCTTGGAAAGAATCTCAAGTAGTGGGGGTGGTAACACAGCCTGACAAAGGGGTAGGGCGGGGGAGAAAGATCAGACCTACTCCAGTTAAGCAGGTGGCTCTAGCACATAATATAGATATTTTACAGCCAGATAGTTTAAAGTCTAAAGAGATTGAAGAGATCTTAAAAAGTTATAAAGCAGATCTTTTTGTAGTAGTTGCCTATGGTCTAATTATTCCCAAAAATATTATTGAAATACCTCCTTTTGGTATAATCAATGTCCATGCCTCTTTGCTTCCAAAATATAGGGGAGCTGCTCCTATCCAGTGGGCGATCTTAAATGGAGAGAGTGTTACTGGTGTGACCATTATGGAGTTAGATGAAGGCATGGACACAGGTCCAATCCTTATGCAAAGGCCAATTGCAATTAAGATAGATGACACTGCATCAGACCTACATGATAAGATTAAGAAACATGGGGCGTGGCTTTTAAGAAGGGCCATAAAAAAGATAAAAAACAATGAAGTAGTAAAGATCCCTCAAGACAATACTCTTGCCTCATATGCCCCAAAATTGACCAAAGAAATGGGATTGATAGATTTTAATGACAAGGCTGAAAATATTCACAATAAAGTCAGAGCACTTTATCCATGGCCAATGGCTTTTTTTAATTTTAAAACCCAAAAAGGGGATATTCAGGTCCAGATTTTTCCTGGAAAGATCGGGGAAAAAGTAAAAGATTTACCCCCTGGCAAAATAATAGGTGTAAAAGATGGTTATCTTGAGGTAGCTTGTATAGACAAAAGTTATCTTATTCCAAAACTAAAACCACAGTCTTCTAAGGTGTTAAGCGCAAGTGCATTTGCTTGTGGTTATTTGAAAAAGTAATAATTTTTTATGAAAAAAGAGGCAGAACAAAAGATTCCATCTGGAAAAAAAATAATTTTTATATCGTTGCTCCTTTTGACATCACTCTTTATAATTGCCTTTTTTGTATTTTTTTGGATAGTCCCAGTAGTGGGCCTTTCAAATATCCATCCTTTAGCCCCATTAATTTTAGGTATTATTGTATTGGCCATTATATCACTTGTGGCATGGGGATCATTTTCTCTTGTCTTAAACATCCTTTTAAAAAGGCCTCTGTTTTTTTCTAATAAAATTAGAGGCATAACAATAAAATTCTTTTTTCCATTGATGACCCTTGTAGGTGAAATCTTAGGTATTTCTAAAGAAAAGGTAAGGTCATCCTTTATTTGTGTAAATAATGAGATGGTGTTGAATGAAAAACACAATTATAAACCAGAAGAGGTATTAATCCTTCTTCCCCATTGCCTTCAAAATAGCAGATGTAATGTAAGGCTTACATATAATATTGAAAATTGTAAGAGGTGTTGGCGTTGCCCTGTGGGTCACTTACTAAATTTGCGAGATGAATTTTGTGTTAAGATGGCAATAGCAACTGGAGGTACAATAGCAAGGAGGATTGTTGTAGAAAACGAACCCAAATTGATTATTGCGGTAGCATGTGAACGTGATTTGTCCTCAGGTATTCAAGATACCTATCCTATCCCTGTTTTTGGCATATTAAATATAAGACCATACGGCCCTTGTGTAGATACTTTAGTATCCTTAGACAAGATAATATGGACATTGAATAGATTCATATAAGGTCAATATAAATGAAACCTCTAAAAGACCTCTCGAGTAGAGAACTTAGTATCAAGGTGATAAAAGAGATAGAAAATGGCCGAGCCTTACAGGAGACATTGGATCACTATCTTAATAAAAATAAATTAAATTCTAGTGACAAGGCCTTAGCAACAAATCTAGTATATGGATATTTTCGTTTAAAAAACAGATTGTTGTTTGTATTGAAAAATAGGATAAGGCAATTTAAAAAGCTTCCAAATAGATTTTTGCACCCAATGTGCTTAGCTGTATATGAAATTTTATACCTGGACAGGATCCCAGATTATGCTACAGTTAATTTTTATGTGGAATATATAAAGAAAAATGTAGATAAAAAATTAGTTGGTCTTTCAAATGGAGTGTTGAGAAATATCTGCAGAGAAAAAAATTCTTATCTTCATAAGGATTTTTATAAAAATAATACAAAAAATGAAATAGAATTTTTTGAGGTCTATTATTCTATTCCACAGAAGATCTTAGAGCTTCTCTTGAATCAATATACAATTAAGCAAGCAAGATGCTTTTTGGAAAAGTCCATTGATAGACCATATATTGGTATTAGAATTAATAAAAAATTAGTTGAAGCAGTTAAGTTAATAGAAAATCTAGAATTAGAGAAAAAATATATATTAAAGCATGAAACAAGAATATATGGGTTTGATCAATTTGAAGATGTAGATAAATTAGAACAAAGGGGAATCTTAAGTAAAAAATCATTTGAATCACAAATAATCTTGCAACAAATAAAATGCTTTGTTAAAGAACCTATATGGGACATTTGTGCAGGCATTGGAGGTAAACTTACATACTTTTTAGAAGAAGATATATGTGATATATGGGCAAGTGATGTTGATTTTAAAAAACTAATTTATTTAAAAAAAGAACTTTTGAGGTTAAAATTGAAAGAAATTTTAGTATTTTTGGCAGATGGAACTAAAAACTTTCCTTTAAAAAAAGCACCTAATACAATAATACTTGATGTTCCATGCACAGGCTTTGGTGTATTATCTAGAAGACCTGATATAAAATATAGATTTAATGAAAAAAGATTAAAAGATCTTCTGCAAATTCAAAAAAGACTCCTTGAAAATAGTATTGAATTTTTACCAGCAGGTGGTATTTTGGTATACATTACTTGCACGTGGAATAAAATGGAAAATGGAGATATGATAGAGGGTATACTTGGAAAATATGACTATTTAAATTTGTTAAAAGAGATTGATTTTGATTTTTGCTCTAAATATAGAGAATTTTTTTACTGTGCAGTGTTAAAGAAACAATGAGTTAAATGGATAAAACTTGTGCAATATAAAAAAGTGCTCCCCTTATTATTGTGGGGATAAATGGGACATGCTGGTAATGCACATTTATCTTTTCAAATATAAGATGCGTATTTGCTCAAAATATACTTTCTCCCTCTCCTTATCTGCTGTAGATGAACACACTATTCAGAAAGTATGTGGGTAATGTTTCTATCTTCCTTTGCTGATTTAGAGAAATTTTCTCCTATCTCCAAATTTCGGAGGGTCGCCTCAATTGATATAATTTCTAATTACCATTTTTCTTTAGAAAGAATTTTAGCCAGTTCTTTAGAATATTGGTCTAAATGGCTTACAATTGAAGGAGAACAAATAATATTTTCTGCTTTAGGGTATGT
>JAMOPG010000013.1 GCA_027064715.1 Desulfobacterales bacterium | reverse complement strand
AGTTTCTATAAATTCTGAAAATTTTTTTTTCTATCTTTACAAGATTAGAATTTTCTAATTTTTGAAAAATAAACTTATTTCTTCTCCAATCATCTTTAGCATTATTTTTTTCCTTTAGAGATAAAACCTTTAACCTTCCATACCCAATATTCCATTTACCACCCCAAAAGCCATATTTTTCCATAAAAGTTAAAAGAGGATAAAATATAGGCATAATAATTTCTTCTTCTACTTCAAAAACTACTTCAAATGTTCCATAAAAATAAGGATCAGAGAAGAAAAAGAAAGAATATTCTTTTTTTGCATTCCTAAGTTTTTGTTTAAAGTCTCTTCCATTATAGGTGGTTACTTTGTTATTCCACTCTTCTTTAGAATTAAAGATGTCATATTCAAACTCTCTATTTTTCTTATAGCCTATAGCATATGGCAAATTTAACTTATTGCCAAAACAATAATCTTCTATAAGCTTTAATTCCTTTATCCTTATCAATCCCTTCCAGTTTGTCGTTCCAAAAATTATAGAAGGTAAAGGAATATTTTGTTCCAATAAACATTTTAATTTGGTTTCAAAAGTATTTCCCTTTTTCAGTAAGCATTCACTGAATTCTTTCCTATTAACCTCTTTTTCAAACCTTCCCAAATCTCTATTAAATTTTTTACACACTCCACTAAAATAACAGATTACTTCAAACCAAAATCTCAAACTCCCCATCAAAGAAGATGGACGTACCTCAGAATTTTTTTGCCAAGCATCCCCTGTCCACAAAGGTGTGATAGTATTGAAAGTCAATTTTATCTCTGCCATTTTTTTTCTCCTGAAATTATTTTTTAAATCTATTATTAAAACACCAACTACTCCACCATCTCCACCATCCCAAACCCCTGAGAGTTTCGGCTTCCAAGGCCTGCATCAAGGGCAAAGTGTAAAAATTTGGGATCAGCTGATAAGCTAAAATAGCCTGTCCACCCCTTTATTATCACATACTTTTTACCCATTCCAAAATATACTATCCTTTCTCTATTTTTGCCTTTAGGCTTAATTTCTATATCAAAAGGGCAATCTTGTTTATAGAGAGATGACCACTTTCTTTTTAAATTTTCGTTTACAAGTGTAGAAAACTCCTTATCAAAGGCAGAGTAATAGTGGGTCTTCTTTTTACCATCTTTTTCAAAGGTGGAATGCACTTCTATGGGAGATAGGGTTTTTACAACAATTTTGTAATGTTTGATGGAGGGAGAGGGCAGAACAGCAATTTCTTCTAAGATTACATCATTGTCACCAAGTTTAAGAATTTTTGAAAAAATGGCATTTGTAGCCAAATCTTCCAAAATCCAGTCAATAGGTGAAGATATTAGAATACTTATTTTTGGTGGGAAAAGGAATACCCCTTTCTTTTTATTAAAATAACCTCTTTGTAATATCTCAGAAAAGACAAACATCTTGAATTTGCGATTATCAAACTGAAAGCCTTCATTATGGAGCCATGTGTCATTTATGAGTCTGTAAATAATTCCCTGAATAGCTTCATTAAAACCTTTTGGCAAAATAATTTTATTTTTTCTTCCAAGGGTTATTTTTAAACGCATGTTATTTTTAATATATTATACTGTTAGAAATTTTAAAACAGAATTCACTGGGTCATTACACTATTTTTAATATTTTAATATTTTTTAAATATTTAAGCCATGGGCAAATGGCATTATATGTCTTTTCAAAATATTCTATTTTTCCTCATGATGCAACTATTTTACGCTTTTTCAGCCACAGCAAAGTTATATGCAACAACAAATTGACTTTATTATACATATTTTTCTGCCACATTGGAATTGATATTGAGATAAAAAGCCGTAAACTAAAAGGATAAATGATAGAAAGATAAGGGGTTTAAAAAATACTGGCTTTGAGTGGGATAATGAAAAATATTCTGAAATCATCTTGTTTCATAGAATGAAATGGGATGACCCAGTTGAGATTCTAAATGAATATGATGCGACAATTTTAAAAAAGATATATTTGAAAAATTATTATAAATTGGATAAGCGAAATCGCTGTTTCTGGAAAATTATCTGGACATTGGATGTATGAAATCTATAGCAATCATACAACAGTAAAGATGTAGCCTAACTAGAAGAGGTAAATGGCAATATCCATTTACCTCTTGTTTATTATATAAAAAAAATTGCAATGTATTAGTTTAGTAAGGTTACATTAAATTTTTGATTTGACTAAGTATCTCTTTAAGTGAAGGGGTGTCAAACCATTTTCTTTTGGTCAATTCATTTGCATAGGCCTTATATAACAAAGAAATAGAGAGGGCCAATTCTTCTGGAAGATTGGGAGGAGTACTCTTTACTAATGATTTCCAGTTAACTCTATCTTTTGCTTTTGCCTTTTCTACATCTTTATACCAATCTGTATTACGATAATAGATTCTTGCTATTTCTTTGCTAACAGGAAGTCCTTCATATGTAAATCTACATTCATCTAAGGTTCCCAATGCATCAACAAGCATAAGGTTTCTTTGTTCATCAAATCCAAATTCTACCTTCCCATCTTCATTGTATAGACCAATCCTACGGGCTTCTTTTGTAATAAGATCATCTATAAATAATGTAACCTTTTTAATCTCATCAAGTTCCATATCTTCTAAAGAGCAAATTTGTTTCGCCTCCTCCCATGTTATATATCTATCTGTAACTTCAAGTTTGGTTGATACATCCAAAATCGGCTTTTCCAAAATTTGGCCTGGTTTGGGTTCCTCTTTGAGTCCTAAATCTTGCCATTTTAATGAGCCTTGTTTTAATCTTTTAAATACAGAGGAGCCAGATGGTAAGGAATTTCTATATATAACTTCCAATGGTATAAGGAAATTTCCCCTTTGTTGTTTGAAAATTGAATAGTCGTAAGAGTCTCCATCTATTTTAGGTGTTACAACCCTTACTAACTTTACTTGTAATATATTTTGAGGCTCATTTAACTCATCCAATCTTTTTGTTTTCCCCCCTTCAACAACCCCAATATAATGGGTCTTTATGCCTGATTTTTCAAGGCATTCAAAAAAGTAAGCAGTAGCAATACATATTGCCTTGCCCTTATCAACTATGTGATCTGGCATTTCCCCCCAATCAAATACTGAATATCTGTCAGAAAAGATAAATTGACCCACACCAAGCTCTTTTTCTTGGGGTTCTTTGATGACTTTCAGGTCTTTGACACTACCCATTTTTTTGGACCTCCTTATCAGCTTCTTCTATCTCTCTTCTCTTTTTTTCCTGATATTTTAATATCTTTTTTTGCATTTCTTTATTATTTAAGGCAAAGATTTTGGCACAGGCAAGTGCTGCCAATTGGGGTTCTAAAACAACCATTGGAGCCACTCCAGAAGGCATCCTCAAACTAGAAAATATGTCAGCACCAAAAAATTTGTCACTATAGGGTGGGCAGGCAATAACTGGTTTTGTAGTATGGGCATCAACAAAGCCACTTAATGCATTACTTCTTCCAGCCACTGTAACAAACACCACATCTTCATTTTCATATTCTTTTATGATTTCCAAAACCTTAAGGGGAACCTTGTGTGCTGATGCTATCCTAAGTGTATATTTAATTCCAAATTTTTTTAAAGTATTAGCAACCTTTTTTGACCAATCAAGATCACTCTTAGACCCCATAATTATCACAACCATCATGTGTTTTGCCTCCTTCTAGGTTTATTATGTAGTGATAAAAATAAAAAAAGGGGGGTAAGTTAGGCTAATAGGAGAAGGAGTTAAAAGAAAAAGGGGGATGGCCTCCCCCCAAAAGATTACAACAGACCCTTTTGTTGAAGTCTTCTAAGACGCCTTAACATCCTCTTTTGACTCATTTGGGCCTTTCTTTTTCTCCTTTCACTGGGTTTTTCATAAAAGGCCCTCTTTTTTAATTCTGAATATATACCCTCACGCTCAATCTTTGATTTGAATTTTTTTAATGCAACCTCGAAATTATCATAATCACTAACAAAGATCTGTGCCATAGCATTAACCCTCCTTTTTCAGATGATTTTCTTTTTTTATAAAGATCCTTAAGATAGATAAAGCAGCAGGGGTCATTCCAGGAATCCTTGATGCTTGAGAAAGATTATCTGGTTGAGTCTTTTTTAGTTTTTCTCTAAGTTCATTGGAAAGCCCTGGAATTTTGTCATAATCAATTTGTTCTGGAATCTTTATATATTCTAATTCCTTAAATCTTTTTATTTCAGCTTCCTGCCTCTTTAAATATCCTTCATATTTACATTCTATTTCAACCTCTTCTTTTATCCTTTTTGAAAGTGAAATAGGTGGAGGAGATAACTCTTCAATAACACTATAATTAAGTTCTGGTCTTTTTAAGATCTGATCCAATGTTGTAGGATTATAAATTGGTGATGAGCCTCTTTGTTTTAAGATCTTGTTTACGTTTTCAACAGGATATAGCCTTGTTGTTTTCAATCTCTTTATTTCATCTTGTATCTGTTTTTTCCTTTCAATTAGGTCTTTGCAAGTATCTTTAGAGTGAAGTCCGAGCCGATATCCTATTTCAAGAAGTCTCAGATCAGCATTATCTTCTCTTAAAATAAGCCTATATTCTGCTCTTGAAGTAAACATTCTATAAGGTTCAATTACTCCTTTTATAACCAGATCATCTATCATCACAGCAATATATGCCTGGGATCTGTCTAAAACCAGAGGAGGCCTTTTCTGTACCATTAATGCTGCATTTATCCCTGCCCAAATACCCTGCGCTGCTGCCTCTTCATAGCCAGATGTACCATTGATCTGTCCACAGAGAAAAAGTCCTTTTATCAATTTAGATTCTAACGTGTGTTTTAATTGCGTTGGTTGCACAAAATCATATTCTATTGCATATGCACATCTCATGATTTCTGCTTGTTCAAGCCCTGGAATAGACCTTATCAACCTTTCTTGGATCTCATAGGGCAATGAATTTCCAGTGCCACTTGCATATATCTCTTCAGTATCAATGCCTTCTGGTTCAAGTATTATATTGTGAAATTCTTTATGTGGAAACTTCATTATCTTGTCTTCTAATGATGGGCAATATCTTGCAGAGATCCCTTGTATAGTTCCATTGTATAAAGGGGATAAATGAATATTTTCTCTAATTATTTCATGACATTTTTTGGATGTTTTGCCAAAATAACAAGGAACAGGTTCAATTTCTATCTTTTCTGTAAAAAGGGAAAATGGATAGGGTTCTTCATCTCCCAGTTGTTTTTCAAAACATGAAAAATCAATAGACCTTTTGTGGATCCTTGCAGGGGTACCTGTCTTCATCCGTCCCATCTCAAACCCCAGTTCTCTTAATTGATCAGCAAGCTTTTCAGATGAAAATTCCCCTGCCCGTCCTGCTGGAATTTTTGTTGTCCCAATGTGGATAAGTCCGTGTAAAAATGTCCCTGTTGCCAGAATTACTGCCTCGGCTTCAAATACCCTTCCTATTTCATCAATAACTCCAACAACCCTGTCTCCTTCTATCAAAAGGGATTCTACTTTTGCTTGTTTTAATTCTAAATTATCAGTCTTCTCAATTACATGTTTCATGTATGTTCTATATTTTACCTTGTCGTTTTGGGTCCTTGTACCACGCACAGCTGGCCCTTTTCTGGTGTTCAGTCTCTTAAATTGAAGGGCTGTTTTGTCTGCAATCTTTGCCATCTCTCCACCAAGGGCATCGATTTCTCTTACCAAATGGCCTTTTCCAATTCCTCCTATGGAGGGAGAGCACGGCATATGGGCCACTGTATCTAAATATATTGAAAGAAGTAGAGTGGAACAGCCCATTCTTGCAGCAGCTAAGGCTGCTTCGCAACCTGCATGTCCCGCTCCAACAACAATCACGTGATATTTATTACTCATTTGTTGACCACACCTAAATAAGAGATTATTTAAAAAATTAAGTTGTGGATGCAATGGTATTTGAGCTCAGAAAATAAATTATAAGGCTGAACTTTAAAATTGTCCAGATTTATAACATATGGGTAAAATCATAGAAAAGAGATTTCGAGATCTAAATGGGTATTTGCGCTCAATATATGGATGCAGGGTGCAAAAGATCACAGTTGATGCCAATCTAACGTGTCCTAATAGAGATGGAACAAAGGGAATTGGTGGATGTATTTATTGTAATAAAAGGGGATCTGGTACTGGTGCTGGGAAGTATCTTACCATATATGAGCAGATAATTAGATCTAAAGAGGCGCTGAAAAAGAGATATAAGGCAAAAAAATTTTTGGTGTATTTTCAGTCATATTCAAATACTTATGCACCCTTGGAGACTTTAAAAAATATGTATGAAGAGGCGTTGTCTGTTGAGGATGTGGTTGGACTCTGTATAGGCACAAGGCCTGATTGTGTGGAGGATAGTGTTTTAGATTATCTTGAATCCTTAAAAGATAAATATCTCATATGGATGGAATATGGACTTCAATCTGCTCATAATTCCACCCTTAAATTGATAAATAGAGGACATACTGTAGAAGAATTTGTCGATTGTGTAGAACGTACTAGAAAAAGAGGACTTAATATCTGCGTACATGTAATAATTGGACTTCCTGGAGAAGATAAAGAAAAGATGCTTTACACTGCAAAGTTTCTATCAAGACTTGATATACAAGGAGTGAAAATCCATCTATTGTATATAATTAAAGACACACCATTAGAGTCTATGTATAGACAAGGAAAATACAAGCCACTTACAAGGGAAGAATATGCAGATATTGTTGGAAATTTTATAGCTCATCTACCACCTCATGTAATTATTCAAAGGATTACAGGAGATCCACATAAAGAAGAATTAGTTGCTCCTATGTGGGCATTAGAAAAACAGAAAAATATAGAAGCTATTTTAGAATTTATGGATAAAAATGATATGTATCAGGGAAAATTTTACAAAAAGGAGATATAAAATGAAAGTAAAAATATTTTTTTTGACAATCTTTTTTATTTGCATTGGGAATTTGGTATTTGGAAAAAACATTAATGTCATTACTGGGATACTACCAGTTAAGTATTTTGTTGAAAGGATTGCAGAACAAAATGCAGAAGTTAAGTGTCTGATTCCCCCTGGTGCAAATCCCACGACTTTTGATTTAAAACCCAGTGATTTTGTAACAATAAAAAAGGCTGATGTTTACTTTGTTATAGGTGTGCCCTTTGAAAGGATATTGGAGAAAAAGATAAAGGATATAAATTCAGATCTAAAAATTATCAGATTATATTCTTCTGTTAAAAGAATAAAAATGAAATCAATTTATGTTAATAAAGATCATAGGTTAAAAGAAAATAATGACACAGAATTTTTTGATCCCCATATATGGTTATCACCAACTCTGGTAAAGATTATCTTAATGGATATTAGAGATCTTTTTATCTCTATTGATCCTGAACATATGGATATGTATAATAAAAATTATTTAGAGTTTAAAAAAGAGATAGACAACCTTGATAAAGATCTTATAGACATATTTTCTAATCTAAAAAATAAATATTTTATAGTATTTCATCCATCATGGGGATATTTTGCAAAGGAATATGGATTAGTTCAGATTCCAGTGGAAGTTGAAGGGAAAACACCATCGCCCAGGGAATTAGCAGAACTTATAAAATTTGCTAAACAAAAAAATATAAACACGATCTTTGTACAACCCCAGTTTAGTAAAAAATTGGCAAAGTTAATTGCTCAAAGGATTAATGCAAAAGTTGTTGAAATTGATCCTTTAGCAGAAAATTGGCTAGTAAATTTAAAGGAAGTGGGAAAAAAGATATCTCAAAGTTTAAAAAATAAGGCATATTAAATGGCTGGAGAAAAGATAATTGAGTTAAAAGATGTATTTTTTTCATATGGTAAAGAGTGGGTTTTGGAAAACATTAATCTTTGTATTAATAAAGGTGATTGTATTGCAGTATTTGGACCAAATGGTGGTGGAAAGACCACGTTACTGAAGATATTGCTTGGCTTACTCAAGCCACAAAAGGGAAAAGTAATCTATCACAAAAAGTGCGAGATTGGATATTTACCTCAGATACAGAGGAATATACATTTTCCAATAAAAGTAATAGAACTAGTGCTCATGGGATTAGCTAATTCCAAAAAAATAGGCTTTTTAAATAAAAGGAAAGATATAGAAAAGGCAGAACAGGCTTTAAAAAGGGTGGATATGGAAAAATTTAAGGATGCAACTATTCATGAACTTTCAGGGGGACAGCTTCAGAGGGTATATTTGGCCAGGGCACTTGTCTCAGATCCTGAAGTATTAGTTTTAGATGAACCCACCTCAAATATAGACGTCCAAGCAAGATTTTGCTTTTATGAATTTTTGGAGAAATTGGGTAATGATATGACATTAATCATGGTGAGTCACGATTTGAGTCTAAGTGTTACCAGGATAAATAAGATTGCATGTGTAAATAAACGATTAATTATTTCTGATACACTGAACTTTAACAGAGATATGTTGAGATTAATCTATGGAGAACACTTAGATCATAACTGTCCCGTTACTCCATATTTTGAAGTTGGTAAGGTTCCTTTTATAAATCAAAATAAAGTAAGAGGATTATAATGTTAGCAGAAGTGATGGTTTTTAAATATCCTTTTTGGGTTGCACTACTGATCAGTATTGTGTGTGGAATAGTGGGTACATTGGTGTATGCCAATAGACTCACCTTTTTGGCAGGTGGTATATCTCATGCTGCTTATGGTGGAATTGGTCTTGGTATTTTTTTAGGTGTTCATGTGATGTTTACTACTTTAATATATACAATAGTTGCATCTGTAATAATTGGGATTTTATCTATTTGTAATAGGGAAAAAACAGATAGTATAGTTGGTCTTTTATGGGCAGGCGGAATGGCCTTTGGTATAATACTTTTAGACCTAACTCCTGGTTATCATACAGATATTATGAGTTATTTATTTGGAAGTATAATGTTAGTCTCATTTAATTCTTTTATATATATGTCAATCCTTACATCATTTATATTGATTATGGTTTTAATAAATTATCATAAATTTGTGATAATTTCATATGATGAAGAATATGCATATACAAGGGGTATAAATGTAAAAAATCTTTATATACTCATGTTTATTTTAATAGGCATAGCAGTTGTAATGATGATTCAACTGGTTGGAATAGTATTGGTTATAGCTCTGTTGTCAATCCCTCCTTATCTTGCATCTTTTCATTCAAGATCATTAAAAGAGATGATGATTTTTTCCACAATATGGTGTGCTATTTTTAATATATTAGGTATTTATCTGGCTTATGTATTAAATATATCTTCTGGTGCTGCTATTATTGCTGTTGGAATTGTAATAACTATATTCTTTTTGCTACTCAGATCGATTTGGATGAAAGGTGTGTGTTATATGAAAAAAGATAAGAATAAAAAAGAAAAGTCTTTTTTTAAGGGCTTGTTCATATTGTGGTAAGATCGTTAATATAAAATTAGAAAGATACTACCAAGAAAAAGATCTTAAAAAAATTAGAACAATTGGAAGAAAAGATGATAAAGTTAACAAGATATTTGAAATTAAAAATAAAAATCTAATTGACAATTAAATAAAGGGTAAATTTTATGCCTAGTAGTTCAAATTCAAGGATACTCAAGTTTGCTTTTATACTTCTTTCCTTAGCTGCTTCAATATTCCTTTTTATTGATACATTTTTGTCCTTTTATAACTTAACTATTTGTCCAACAGTTGCATGCAAAATTGCAGAAAATTATTTAATATTCGATTCTTATATACTTACATCTTTAGGAGGAATCTTTTTCTTGTCTTTGGTTTTTGTTTATTTTTTATACGATAAAAAAAAGGGTTATTATGAATTTATATTATGGCTATTGATCCTTTCCGCTCTAGCCTTTGATGGAGTTTTAGTTGGTTATCTGTTTAAAACAAAAACTTTCTGTATTTTGTGTTTGGCAGTTGCGTCTTTAATTTTATTTTGTCTTATATCTTTTTCTTGTATTTCAAAAAATTACAAAAGCATCCTAGTTGGAGTGTTCATCTGGATAAGCAGTTTTTCAGCAATAAATATATTGAATCTTAAAAAAGATATTAAAACTATTCCAAAATTAGAAGACAGTGTAATGATACATGTTCCAGCTAAAAAGCATGCACGATTTTATGCACATCTTTTTGTTAGTCTTCATTGTATACATTGTATAGATGTTTTATATAATCTATCAAAAAAAGATGGATTTGATAATATTGATTGGAAGATACATTTTGTAGGCGGTTCTGAACAAGATTATCAAAAAGTGGCCTATATGTTGAAAGATCCTAAAATAAAAACAGAGCCGTTTAAAGTAATTATAAAATACATACTAGAGCAAAAGTTGAATAAAATAAAATATGATAGAGATATTGAAAAAAAGTTTAAAAGTGCAAATCATTATTTTAAGTATATGGGGTTTAGAGGGATTCCTTTGTTAAAAGTAAAATTTGATATTTATGATGTAATAGTATTGGGAGATAGAAATATTGGTAGGTTTCTTTTGGAAAAGAAAATTGTAGATAAGTGGTACCTGATAAAATGATTTTTAGATTGGACCAATCCATGGATTTTTATCTAATAATGTATTTAACTCAGGTATAACTTCTTGCTCTTTTACTACATCTAATGTTGCAATCTGTATTTTTACAGCTCTTCTCATGGATTTTGCCTTTGAATATTTGATAATCAATTGAGAGGCATAATAGATTAAATTAGGAGATAAAGTCTTTGTTTTGTGAGCTCTGATAAGACCAATGGGTCCTGGAATTTGAGAAAGTTTTAAGACAATATCTATCTCTCTTACCATCTTGGTTATGAGTAAATTTTCTTTGTGATTTCTTCCAATTATTAACCAGTTCTTATTTGACCAGAAGTGTCTGCCTATTTTACAGATTTCAAAATCATATACACTGGGATCTTTAATATTTGCTAAGACCTTTTTAAATCTATTGGCCATTTCTGGGTCAGTAAGCAAGCAGCCTCCTGCAGGGGTTGGGATTTTTTTTATGTTAAATTTTTTTGCAATCTCCAGCTGTCTTTTTCTGGATCGTCCCCTTAAGTCCAAGAGTTTTGACCGATCCACTATATTCTCCTTTTCTATTTGTGTGGGAGGTAAATTTTTTGCACAAAGGGGTCTAAGTAATAAATCCTCAACACCAGCTTCTTTTTTTATAAGATTCATGGTATCTTTTCTCTGTGACATTGGTCTTTGTCCAATTACCTCGCCAGTTATAATAAACTTTGCATTAAATAGAGGTAGAAGTTCTTTTGCCTTTTTTATCATAAGTATTTTGCAATCAATACAAGGATTTAGATATGATCCATGTCCATGTTTTGGATTTTTTACAATCTTTATAAATTCTTCTCCAACATCAATGGGAAGTATTTCAAATCCATATTCTTTTTCCCATTCTTGAATTTTGTGGGGTTTGCCAAAAAAAGGAGAAAAAAAGTGGAGTGCCAGGACCCTCAGGTTTTGTTGTTGAATAAGTTTTACAGCCAATATAGAATCTAGACCCCCTGAAAATAGGGCTAAGGCATCATATTTGTGTTCATTGTTGTGATCTTGTTGTTGGGTGCTCATAAAAAAATTACTACAAATAAATTGTAAAATGGGCAAGTTTAAATGAGTTGCCCTTAGGGCAGGGTTTTGTTATAGGAATACTTAGGTTGCACAAATAAAAAATTTGTTTTTAAAAAGAATCAAAATGTTGGAGTTATATAATGGCAAAACAGAACGATATTATGTCACAAAAAAAAGAGGCCTTAAAGATGGCCCTGGCAACAATTGAGAAAAAATATGGCCAGGGAGCTATTATGTTTTTAACAGATGAGGCACATCTGAGGGTGCCTTCAATTCCAACAGGGTCGATTTCTCTTGATATGGCCCTGGGAATTGGTGGAATTCCAAGGGGAAGAATAACAGAAATTTATGGACCTGAATCATCTGGTAAGACTACCTTGGCCCTACATATCATAGCTGAGGCGCAAAAACTTGGAGGTGTTGGGGCATTTATTGATGCTGAACATGCATTGGATGTAAAATATGCTAAACAGCTAGGTGTAAATGTAGAACAACTCCTTATATCTCAGCCAGATTATGGGGAACAGGCACTTGAGATCTGTGATCTTTTGGTAAGATCTGGTGGAGTGGACGTGATTGTTATTGACTCTGTTGCAGCACTCATTCCCCAATCTGAATTAGAAGGAAACATGGGAGATTCTCAGGTGGGAACCCAGGCAAGGCTTATGTCCCATGCAATGAGAAAATTGACTGGATCGATTCATAAGTCTAAAACAGCTGTGATATTTATAAATCAGATAAGAATGAAGATTGGCATGGGTGGGTTTGGATATGGCTCACCTGAGACCACTACTGGTGGCAATGCCCTGAAGTTCTATTCTTCTGTAAGGCTGGATATAAGAAAGATACAGACTTTAAAAGATAAAGACGAAGTATATGGAAATAGGGTGAGGGTTAAAGTTGTAAAAAATAAACTGGCTCCTCCTTTTAAGGAAGCAGAGTTTGATATTTTGTATGGAAAGGGCATATCAAAGGAAGGAGAGCTTTTGGATTTAGGTGTTGAGCTTGGTGTGGTTGATAAAAGTGGTTCCTGGTATGCGTTTGAGAAAGAAAGGCTTGGACAGGGGAAGGATAATGTAAGGACCTATTTACAAGAAAATCCAGAGATTTCCAAAAGGATAGAGAAGGCAGTAAAAAAGGCCCTTGGATTTGAGGTAGAGATAGAGGATACAAAAGAAAAGGAAGAAGAAAAAACAGAATAAATCAAAAAGGAGAGGGAGTCTTGGTTAGTTCAAAAGAGATTCGCAAGAGTTTTTTAGAATTTTTTAAAAAACATGGACATGAAGTGGTTCCAAGTTCATCTTTAGTGCCTGTTGATGATCCTACTTTGCTTTTTACCAATGCTGGGATGGTGCAGTTTAAAAAGGTGTTTTTGGGTCAGGAGACAAGGTCTTACACCAGGGCAACTAGCGCACAAAAGTGTCTTAGGGTTGGTGGAAAGCACAATGATTTAGACAACGTTGGAAGGACTAGAAGACACCACACCTTTTTTGAAATGTTGGGAAATTTTTCTTTTGGTGATTATTTCAAAGAACAGGCTATTGAATTTGCCTGGAAATATTTGACCAGAGAGTTAGGTCTTCCAAAGGACAGACTCTATATAACAATATTTAGAGAGGATGATGAGGCTGCAGAGTTCTGGAAAAAGATAGCTAATATTCCAGATTCCAGGATCTATAGGCTTGATGAAAAAGACAATTTTTGGGCAATGGGAGATACAGGCCCATGTGGTCCTTGCTCAGAGATATTAGTGGATCAAGGGGAACACATGGCATGTGGCCCAAATTGTGGGATAGGTAAATGTGATTGTGATAGATATCTGGAGATATGGAATCTTGTATTTATGCAATACAACAGAGACGAATCTGGAAATTTAACACCTCTTCCAAAGCCAAGCATTGATACTGGAATGGGACTTGAGAGGATAAGTGCAATATGTCAGGGGGTATATTCAAATTTTGATACAGATCTGTTTAAAGGTCTTATTGAGTTTGTCTGTTCATTGGCCAATGTTGAATATGGCAAAAATGAGGATATTGACACTGCCTTAAGGGTCATTGCAGATCACACAAGGGCAATTTCTTTTATGATTGCAGATGGGATTTTGCCATCTAATGAAGGTAGAGGCTATATTTTAAGAAGGATAATAAGGCGTGCATTTAGGTTTGGCAGGATAATTAAACTAAATGAGCCATTTTTGGCACAGGTTGTAGAAAAGCTCACTCAACAGATGGGTGATGTTTATCCAGAGATAGTGAAATCTTTGGATTTTGCCAAAAAGGTGGTGACCACAGAAGAAGAACATTTTGGCAGGACTTTAGATAGAGGGCTCAATCTTTTGCAACAAGAGCTTACAAAATTAAAAGAACAGGGAAAAAACACAGTGCCTGGCTCTGTTGCATTTAAGCTATATGATACCTATGGATTTCCCATAGATATAATAAGGGATATAGGAGAAAAACAGGGATTTTCAGTGGATGAAGATGAATTTAACACTTATATGGAAGAGCAAAAAAGGCGTTCAAAGGCCCATTGGGGTGGGGCAATAGGTAAAGAGTATGGTTCAATCTTTGATGAGCTAATCAAAAACAAGGTTGTCTCCAATTTTACAGGTTATGAAAAACTGGAAGATCAGGGGAAAGTTGTAGCCATAGTTTCGTTGAAAGGAGAACATCTCCAGGAGATAAAACAGGGAGAACAGGGATATGTAGTTTGTGATAATACCCCTTTTTATGGAGAATCAGGTGGCCAGGTGGGTGATAAAGGTGAAATAATTGGTAAAAATGGACAGGGAAAAGTAGTAGATACAATAAAACCAACAACTAATCTCATAGTCCATCTTGTTTCAATGAACAAAGGAAATATAGTTGTGGGTGATGTTGTGG
Organism: Desulfobacterales bacterium; assembly: GCA_027064715.1. Lineage (GTDB taxonomy): Bacteria > Desulfobacterota > Desulfovibrionia > Desulfovibrionales > Desulfothermaceae > Desulfothermus. Next base: position 7,636 of record JAMOPG010000013.1, on the reverse strand, counting down.
ATCTAAAGGTTGATAAGAAATTACGAGTTGCTACTGCAAGAAATCATACATGTACCCATCTTCTCCATGCAGCACTTAGGAAGGTATTGGGAGAGCACGTAAAACAATCAGGATCACTGGTTGCACCAGATAGGCTTCGTTTTGATTTTTCCCACATACAGGCCATGACCAAAGATGAAATAAGGCAGGTTGAAGATCTAGTTAATGAATGGATTGTGGATAATAGAAGGGTAATTATTAAAGAGATGCCCTTTCAAAAGGCAGTGGAACTAGGTGCAATTGGACTTTTTGAAGAAAAATATGGTGAAATTGTCAGGGTTGTGGAGGTTCAGGGAGTTTCAAAAGAGCTTTGTGGTGGAACACATCTAAATTTTACAGGTGAAGCAGGGTCATTTTATATTACTGCTGAGACATCTGTTGCAGCGGGCGTCAGGAGAATAGAGGCCTGTGTTGGTTTAAATAGTGTTGAGTATGTAAGAAAACTAAGAGAATCCATTGAGGAAATAGCCATGGAGCTTAAGGTTCCAGTGGATAAAGTAAAAGATAAAGTCTTGGCTTTGCAAGAAGAATTGAAAAAAGTAAGTAAAGAAAAAGAACAATTACTCAAAAAAGGACTCTTTACTTCAAGTAAAAATATATTAGATGAGGTGGAAGAGATAAATGGGATAAAGGTCCTTGCCAAGATAGTGGATTTGCCGTCTGGTGATGTTGCTGCACTGAGAAACATGATGGATGGAATCAAAGATAGGTTGAGATCTGGTGTTGCAATGCTAGGTGCCAAGAACAATGATAAGGCTCATATAATTATATATGTAAGTCCTGACCTTCACCATAAATTTACTGCAAATGAACTTATAAAAGAGATAGCAAAAGAGGTAAAAGGTGGTGGAGGTGGTAGAAAAGATCTGGCACAAGCTGGTGGAAGTTATCCTGAAGGCCTTTCAAATGCAATTAATAAATTGAGAGAATATCTTAAATAATGGAATGGAATCTATGAATTTTTTGGGAATAAAATTCACAGAATATGGGCTTGTCTATTTTTTTAAAAACTTTGATCCAACTATAAAAAAAGGGGATTTTGTTGTTGTTACCACTGAGGATGGAATGGGGCTTGGAAAGGTAATTACCGTTAGGGATACGGCTCCTAAGGATATAGAAGAGGAAGAATTAAAGACAATCGATAGAAAGGCAACTGAGGAGGATCTAAAACAACAAGAAGAAAATAAGAAATTAAGTAGAGAGGCATTTGATTATTGCAAGGTTAATATTGAAAAACTTGGCCTTGATATGAAGCTTGTGGATGTTGAAGTGAGATTTGACAGAAGCAAGATTCTTTTTTACTTCACTGCCCCTTGTCGTGTAGATTTTAGAGAATTGGTAAAAATTTTGGTAAGAAAATATCGCACAAGGATTGAATTGAGGCAGATTGGTGTGAGAAATGAGGCCCAGATGGTTGGGGGCTTGGGTACATGTGGTAGGATTTGTTGCTGCAGGCTTTTTTTGAAAAAATTTGATCCAGTGACAATAAAGATGGCAAAAGAGCAGCAACTCTTCTTGAATCCTTCAAAAATATCAGGTACATGTGGAAGACTCCTCTGTTGTCTCAATTTTGAGAAAGCGCTTTATGATGAATTTCATGAAAGATGTCCAAAGATTGGGAAAAAGTATGAGACAAGGCTTGGTGAGATAAGAATTTTGAGGGCAAATATTTTCAGAGATTCTTTGATAATTGAGACAAGAACAGGAGGAGAAAGAGAAATAACAATTCCTGAGTGGATGGACTTAATAAAGGGGAGTGGTGACTTGTCCCAATATGAATATCTTTTTTCTGAAAAACAAGTCACTGAATTTAGATCTACCTATATATCCTTTGATAACTTAATGTCTGAAGAGGATTTAGAGGCATTTAAGCAAATCTCAGAAAAAGAGGAATATACCTTTTCATTAGAGCAGCTCAGTTACCCCAGGAAAAAGCAAGGGAAGGATTTACGGAAGAATTCAAAAAAGATCATTAGAAAAAATGGAGGAAAGTAGTGAAAAAGACCTTTTATGTGACAACTCCAATTTATTATGTGAATGCAAAACCACATCTTGGGCATGCATATACTACCGTACTTGCTGATACAATGAATCGATTTCACAAGATCTTAGGTGAAGAAACCTTTTTTTTAACAGGTACAGATGAGCATGGAGATAAGATAGTTCAAGCTGCGCAGAAAGCAGAGAAGACACCTCAGGAATATGTGGATGAGATTAGTGGTCTTTTTAAAAATCTTTGGCCCCAGTTAAATATACAGTTTGACAAATTTATTAGGACAACAGATCCAGACCACAAAAAATGTGTTCAACGTATCTTACAACTTGTATATGATAAAGGTGATATCTATTTTGGTGAATATGGGGGGTATTATTGCTTTGGATGTGAAAGATTTTATACTGAAAAAGAACTTGTAGATGGTCTGTGTCCAGACCATAAAAAACCACCAACCTACCTACATGAAGAGAATTATTTTTTCAAGATGAGCAAATATCAGGAGTGGCTCATAGATTATATTAAGGCAAATCCAGATTTTATCCAGCCACAGGCATATAGAAATGAAGTGCTTGCCATATTAAAAGAAGATATTGGTGATTTGTGTATATCAAGACCAAAAAAGAGGCTTAAATGGGGCATTGAGCTTCCTTTTGATAAAAATTTTGTAACGTATGTGTGGTTTGATGCGCTTATTAACTATATTAGTGCTATAGGTTGGCCAGATGGAGAAAAGTTTAAGAAATTTTGGCCAGCATATCACATTATAGCTAAGGATATTTTAAAGCCCCATGCCATATTTTGGCCTACTATGCTAAAAGCTGCTGGAATTGAATTGTACAGGGGACTTAGGGTTCATGGGTATTGGAAGGTAGATGAGACAAAGATGTCAAAGAGCCTTGGGAATGTAGTTGATCCTCTTTCTATGAAAGATAAATATGGTGTGGATGGATTTAGATATTTTTTAATGAGAGAGATGCATCTTGGGCATGATGGAAATTTTTCTGAAAAGAATCTCATTGAGAGATTTAATTCAGACCTTGCAAATGATATTGGAAATCTCTTTAATAGAACTTTGTCTATGATTTCTAAATACTTTGGTGGAATACTTGAAAATAAAGATCTGTCTTTTGAGCCTAAAGACAAAGATTTAATTAAATTGGGAGAAGATAGTTTAAAAAAATATATTGAGTCTTTTAAGGGATTTAAAACTGCTGAAGGGCTTGAGAATTTGATGGTTTTTGTTAGATCTTTGAACAAATACATTGATTCTTCAGCTCCTTGGACCCTTTATAAAGAGAAAAAACTAGAAAGATTATCCACTGTGCTTTGGTTGGTGTTAATGTCTTTAAAAAAGGTGGCTTATGCACTTTGGCCAGTTATACCAGAGAGCAGTGAAAAGATGCTTGCATCTATTGGTTGGGAGAATATGCCAAATACCATTACATTAGAAGATGAGATATCTAATTGGACACCTTGGGATATCAAAGAAAAACTTCCTAAAGGATTAAACCTCTTTCCAAGAAAAGAGGTTTTTAAAGAACAGGATATAAAAGAAGAAAAGAAGGGCAAAGAAAAACAAGACTATATTGATTTTGAGCTTTTTAAAAAGATAGATTTACGTGTTGGTAAGATCATAGAGGCCAAAAAGCATCCCAATGCTGATAAGCTTTTGTGTACAAAGGTGGATCTTGGTGAAGGGAAGATAAGGTCCATAGTTGCAGGAATAGCAGAATATTATGATCCAACAGAGTTAGTGGGGAAAAATGTAGTGGTTGTTGCCAATCTGGCCCCAAGAAAGATAAGGGGAGTTTTGTCTGAAGGTATGATGTTGGCAATACACACAAAACAAGGATTAAAAGTGTTGACTGCTGAAGATGATATAGAGCAAGGTAGTAAGATAAGCTGATATTCTTTTGACAATAAAGTGGGGAAGTTAATTTAACTGCTTATTGTGAGGAGGATATGGATGGTAGAGAAGATCTTAAAAATTTTATTGATCCTTTGGAGTATCTTACTTGCCTTATCTGGTTTTTTAACTTGGTTTCAAACTATGGGACGGGTTGTAAGTACTGAATTCAATTTATTAATTGCAATATTAAACAAATTATCTCTACTTTTAGTGTGGATAGCAATTTTTTCTTTTTGGCAACTTTTAAAAGATAGAAACAAGACATCATGAAAAGAAAAATTAATATATGTTTTTAGTGTGTCAGTGTATTAGAAGAAGAGGTAATAAAATTGTTTAACAAGTGGTCCAGTGCACAGATACCACTACTGAACCTGAGCTTAGGCAGGATCCGGGTCACGGTTATGAAGCAGAGAACAGAGAGACGAACAAAAAAGATTATTTCAGTTTTATCCAAAAGACAAAAGGACTTAACACTAATTATAGACAATATTCACGATCCACATAATGTATCTGCTATCTTGAGAAGTTGTGATGCATTTGGTGTACACAAAATTCATTTATATTACACAAACCAAGAGTTTCCAGAACTTGGTAAAAAGAGTTCTGCCTCTGCTATTAAATGGGTGGAGAGAGAAAGACATAGAGACGCAAAAAAAATGATCGAAAAGTTAAGGGCTGAAGGATTCAATATAATTAGAACAGGGTTTAGCGAAAAGGCAAGACCCATTGTAGAGTGGGATTTGACTAAGCCCTGTGCAATAATATTGGGTAATGAACATTGTGGACTTAGCCCTGAGTTGTGTGCACTTGTTGAGGATGAATTGTATATACCCATGCAGGGTATGGTTGAGAGCTTGAATGTTTCTGTTGCGGCAGCGATTATTTTATATGAAAGCTGGAGACAGAGGATGTTAAAAGGCATGTATGATCATCCATCTTTTGATGAGCAAACATTGCAAAGATTAATAGAGGAGTGGTGCAAGAAATAGCCCTTTACTTTTATAGATTTTTAACTGAGAAAATTTAAAAATTTTTTGAGGAGACACTATGTCTGGTAATACCTTTGGCACATTATTTAAGCTCACAACATTTGGTGAATCCCATGGGGTTGGCCTTGGGGGGGTGGTAGATGGTTGTCCCCCGGGTATAGAACTTTCAGAAGAGGACATCCAGCGGGAACTTGATAAGAGGCGTCCAGGATCCAATCCAGGGAGTACTACAAGATCAGAATCTGATAAGGTTCAGATCTTATCTGGGGTCTTTGAAGGATATACAACAGGGACTCCCATTGGCTTTTTTATTAAAAATGAGGATCAGAGACCAAAGGATTATTCGCAGATTAAGGATGTGTATAGACCTTCCCATGCAGATTTCACCTATGATGCAAAATATGGAATAAGGGATTATAGAGGAGGAGGAAGGGCATCTGGTAGAGAGACAGTATCCAGGGTGGTAGGAGGTGCCATTGCACAAAAATTTTTGGAAACAAAGGGAATTAAATTTATAGCCTTTACAAAGGAGCTTGGAGGTATTGCTGCAGAGATAATAACCCCTGAAAAGGCAGAGGAACTTCCATTTTTCGCTCCTGACCCATCAGTTATTGATCTGTGGAAACAAAAGGTAGAAGAAATTAGAAAGAAGGGTGATTCAATTGGAGGAATTGTAGAGGTACAGGTACATGGAGTGCCTGCTGGTCTTGGAGAACCTGTGTTTGACAAACTTGATGCAAGGCTAGCCTATGCTGTAATGAGTATTGGTGCTGTAAAGGCTGTAGAGATAGGTGCAGGATTTGAAGTAGCCCAAAGACTTGGGAGTGAAAATAATGACTATATGAGTAAAGATGGGTTTTTGAGCAATAATGCAGGTGGAATCTTGGGAGGTATCTCTACAGGCCAACCTATAATCTTAAGGGCAGCTATTAAACCAATTCCATCTATCTCTATTCCTCAAAAGACTATAAATAAAAAAGGACAGGAGGTTACATTAGAGATTAAAGGAAGACACGATGTTAGTGCCATTCCAAGGATAGTTCCAGTGATCAAAGCAATGGTTGCAATGAGTATAGCTGATATGTATCTTATGCAATTTGGTTATGAAAAGGCACAACTCTCCTAATTTGGGTGTCAAAAACTTCACTTATTTAAAGCATCAAAATTCACGCTTAAAGATAATCTTATCTCTGGCCTGGCCTCAGGTTTTGATGATGTTTTTTCATTTTTGGATTGGTTTTTTGGATGTGTATGTTGCTGGTTTGATTGATTCAAAGGTCCAGGCTTCTTTGGGAATTGTTACCCAAATTTTATTTTTTTTATTAATTGTTGCAATTTCTTTTGCAAATGGATCAGTCTCCACTATTAGCCAATCTTTAGGTGGGCAGCGGGAGACACGGGCAAAAAGATATGCAATGCTCTCTTTGGAGATAGCTGCCCTGGCTGGTATTATACTCTGTTTTTTGGGATTTTTGTTTAAAAAAGAGTTGGTTCTGATACTCAAAACGCCAAGGCCACTTTATGAGATCACTACTTATTTTATTAAAGTATATGTCTTACTTATTCCAATATATTACCTATTTATAACAACAAATGCTATTTTGCGTGCTCAAAAGCAGGTGTATGTTCCATTGATTAGTATAATGTTGGTTACTATTTTAAATGGAGCTTTAAATTTTTCCCTTTGCTTTGGATATTTTATATTTCCCCGAATGGGGTTTAAGGGGCTTCCCTGGGCAACATTTTTTTCTGTGTTGTCAGGCTGTCTTGTTAATATTTTATATCTAACAAAAAAGGGATGGGTGCGTTACAGATTTATACCAAAAATAAAATGGATAAAGGCTTTTTTCCCTTATCTTTGGAAGGTAAGCTGGCCCATTGGACTAAACCAACTCCTGTGGCACTTTGCCTATGTTATCTTGTTCTCAATTACAGCAACATTACCTCAAAAAAATATTGTAGCATTAGCTGCATTTACTGCAGGCAGTAGAATTGAAGCCATATTATTTTTGCCTGCATTTGCATTTAATATGACTGCATCAATACTTGTTGGGCATTATCTTGGCAATGGCGATTACAATGGTGCAAAAGATATTGGTCAAAAAACGTGGATGCTTGGTATATCTATTATTTCATTTTTGGCAATTATATTGTGGTTTTTTGTGCAGGAGGTAGCTGGAATATTAAGTGATGATCCTTTAGTTCAGATGGAGATAATTAATTATTTAAAATATAATGTACTCGCAATACCATTTACTGTTTCTACAATGATATTTGGTGGAGTATTCATAGGAGCTGGCGCAACAAAGTTTAATATGATGTGTATTGGTGGAAGTGTTTGGCTTGTCAGGGTACCACTTGCATATATATTAGGTCATATCATTTTAAAAGATTCCAGTGGAATATGGATAGCAATGTTTTTGTCTCAAATGAGCCAATCTCTTATTATGGGATTTTTGTTTATAAAAGACAAATGGATAGGATATTCCATGAAAAAAGCAAATAGGATATTAAAGGCCAATGCATCTGCTATTTAATATGTGAGAGGTTAAAATTGGATTTTAAAGACTAAAATTGGATTAACAATTATTGAAAGGAAAAAGGGACATGCAAATAATGCACATTGAACTTTTGAAATCAAGCATTATTCTTCAGTCTGTTTTTTCTTTATGTTCTAGGTTCAAAGTTTTAAATTCATATTTT
>JAMOPG010000012.1 GCA_027064715.1 Desulfobacterales bacterium | reverse complement strand
CCTATATCTTATTTCTTTAGTAAGCGCTTTTATATAGGCATCTACCAGATCTTCATCAAAGGGTACAGAGTAAAAGCTGCAATAGTAACATTTAGATCTGCAAAATGGAACATGGATGTATAGAAGCATATTTTTAATTATTTAGCTCTTTTTTGAATCTTTCAAATTCACTATAAATGCATCCACAATATTGTTGTCTATAAATATTTAGTTCTTTACTTTTATCAATGCCATATTTCCAGCCTTCTCTAAAGTCATGGTAAAAAAATTTGACTTTTTTCCCCATCCTTAAATCTTCACATAATGACTTTATTACATTATGTTTTTGAAATTTACTGTAGAGTAGGGTGGTAGTAAAGTAATCAAATTTCCCCTTGTTTGCTATGGAAACAGTCTTTTCAATTCTCATTTGATAACAATAAAAGCATCTATTATTTTCTCTAAAAACTACTTTTCTAAAATAGTCATCAAGACAATAATCTTTATCTTTTAATATAATTTTAATGTTATAATATTTTGCTACTTCTAATAAAGCATCTCTTCTTTTGATATACTCCATCAATGGATGTATATTTGGATTGTAATAAAGCCCTGTTACTTCAAAATCCATGTTCTTTAAATACTCAATGGGATATATTGCACATGGACCGCAACATATATGTAATAGTATTTTCTTTTTCATGAGCTTATATAGCCTCCAAAGAAATTTTTTTATGGAATTTTCTTTCTAATTCTAACAATCTATCTCTTTTATTATTCAACAGATAAATACAGAGTTCTTTTTCTAGCATATATTCAAGGGGATTAGGAGTATCAGCAAGTTGAATCCTTCTATAAATATCTTTTAACACCTGGGCTGCCCTCCATTCTATGGATGGGACTTTCCCTGTTCCACCACATTTAGGGCATTGGGTATATATATTAGAAACAGCAGATGAGCCCATTTTTTGCCTTACCAATTCTAGCAATCCAAATTTGGAGACCTTCCCCACATTGATCCTTGCTTTATCATTTTTTAAGCATAATTTTAATTCTTTTTCAATATGTTGTATTAATTTTTTGTCTTTCATCTCAATTAAATCTATAACAATTTGCCCACCAATATCCCTAAGTCTCAATTGATGGGCGATCTCTCTAATGGCCTCAAGGTTTGTTTTATAGGCCATTTGTTTAAAATTTGATTCTCCTGAAATCTTGCCAGAATTAATGTCAATGCATGTTAGGGCCTCTGTATGGTCAATTACAATCTCACCTCCTGATGGAAGTGGCACCTTTCTTGAGAAGATCTTTTTTATCTGATCTGTTAGATTAAATTTTTGAAAAAGGTCCATATCTTGAGATTCATAGCATTTTACCATATTTTTGCGTCTTGGAAATAGCAGATTTATATAGCCCTCTATCTTGTGGGCAACTTCTTGATTATCCACCCATACATCCATTATATCAGTTGTGAGATAATCTCTTATTGCCCTAAATGCCAGATCTTTTTCCTCGTATAGAAGAGCTGGGGGTGACAAGGATAATGCCTTTTGTTTTATTTTTTTCCAGAGCCTTTTTAAAAATTGAAGGTCTCTAAAAAGAGTTGTTTTGTTTTGTCCCTGACTTACAGTTCTAACAATTACTCCCAATCCAGGTTCCAGAGGAAATTCATTCATCATTATCCTGAGCCTTTCCCTTTCTTCTTCATCTTCTATCTTCCTTGAGATCGCTATTTGCTCTTTGCCTGCTGTTAAGACTAAAAATCTTCCTGGTAAAGTTAGATATGTTGTCAAATAAGCACCTTTTGATTCTGTTGGTTCTTTCACTACCTGAACTAACATTTCCTGGCCTGGTTTTAGGACCTTTTGTATTGGAGGATATTTTTGGCCTGAAGAGAGAGGGATCTTCTGGATATAATAGTCTGGATGTACTTCATCTATTTGAAGAAAACCATTTTTTTTGGCTCCATAGTTCACAAAGGCAGCTTGAAGAGATGGATCAATGTTGTGTATAATTCCTTTATATATGTTTCTTTTTGTTTTTGAATGGGTTAACATCTCCACATAGTATTCGTCTAACATATGATTTTTTATAATAGCTACTTCTATGAGCTCACCAGGAACGATTGAGATAAGCATCCTCCTTTTTCTATTCCCCATAATAGTCTCACCTGTTTTTTGTCTTGATATTGTAGCATTATCAACTTAATGTAAAACAACCCTTGATGATTGTGTGATTAAATTTTAGTAATTGCTCATAACTCAAGATTATTAAATCATGGAGCTTAGGTTTATGATATCTAATGGAGAATTAATACAACTGGTGAGCCCACAAGGCAAGAAATATATCAGGAAGCTGGACATACAGTCAGAATTACATACACATGATGGAAAAATAGCCTTTAAGGATATTATAGATCTTGAGTTTGGAGATAGTATAAATACCCACTTAGGGGTTCCTTATGTTGTGCTCAAGCCCACCTTATATGAGATTATCAAGAGTATTGATAGGCGGACGCAGATCATATACCCCAAGGATATTGGTTATATTTTATTAAGATTGGGGATAGGACCTGGAACACAGGTTGTGGAGGCTGGATGCGGCTCTGGCGGACTTACCACAGCCCTTGCATATATGGTTGGAGACAATGGTAGGGTATATGCCTTTGATAGACGTGAGGATTTTGTGAATTTATGTAAAAATAATTTAAAAAAAGTCGGTCTTGATGTAAGGGTGAGCTTTTTTTTGAAAGATATAGAATCTGGATTTGATGTAAAAGATATGGATACTGGTTTTTTAGATGTCAGAGAGCCTTGGAATTATATTGATCAGTTTGCTTCAGCAGTCAAGAATGGAAGTGAAGTAGGGTTTTTAGTACCCACTGCAAATCAGGTAATAAAACTAATTAAAGCACTGGAAAAAGGTCCTTATGTAGATATTGATGTTGTGGAAATATTGCTTAGAAGATATAAGGCCGTGGCTGAGCGTTTTAGACCTGATGATAGAATGGTGGCACATACTGGCTTTTTGATCTTTGCTAGAGTAAAAATGTAATTTGATAAGGAGAATTTGATATGGATATTTTTTTAAAAAGAAGAAAGGCATTAAAAGAAAAGTTATATAAAGAAGATATAGATGCATTTATGGTCTTATATCCTGCAAATAGATTTTATTTGAGTGGATTTGAACTTCATGACCCACAATGTAATGAAAGTGCTGGTTTTTTGATAATTACAAAAAAAGACAAAGATTATCTATGTACAGATCCAAGATATTATAATGCTGCACTTAGATTATGGGAAAAAGATTCTATTTTTATATACACCACAGATAAATATAAACAAATAGTAGATTTTATCACAAAAAATAATATAAAGAATTTAGGATTTGAAAAGGATATATTAACATATGAATTTTATTCCCATTTAAAAGAACAGATAAATATGGTCCCTTATAAGGGATTTGTTGAGCAACTAAGAGAGATGAAAGATGAAAAAGAAATAGAACTTTTGAAGGTTTCTTGTAAACTTAATCACAAGTTATTTGAATTTGTAAAAAGTATTAATGTGGTAGGGATGCTTGAGACAGAGCTTGAGTGGGAGATTGAAAAGTTTTTCAGGGAAAATGGTGCTCAAGAAATGGCATTTAAGTCTATTGTTGCAAGTGGAAAAAATGCAGCACTTCCCCATTACATTCCAGGAAAAGAGAAAATAAAGTCAGATGAGTGTCTGCTCATTGATACAGGTTGCAGATTAAATGCATACTGTTCTGATCAAACAAGAACCTTTTGGGTTGGAAATAATGCACCTGAATATTTTGAAAAAACAGCTAAACTGGTAAAAGAGGCAGTTACTCTGGCCGTAGAAAATTTAAGGCCTGGAATGGTTATAAAGGATCTATATTTTTTAGTGAAAGATTTTTTCAATTCCCATGGTGTAGGAGAGAGGTTTACTCATGCCCTTGGACATGGCATAGGACTTAACACCCATGAACCTCCAAGCATTGGCCCTAAGAATGAAAAGGTTTTTAAATCCAATATGGTTGTTACCATTGAACCTGGTCTTTATTTCCCTGAGTGGGGTGGATTTAGATGGGAGCATATGGTCCTTATAAAAGAGGATGGTGTTGAGGTCTTATGAAATATTATTCAGAACGAATATATGTGAAGATCCCAAGAAAAGAGATTGGGTATTTCAAATTTATATTAGAAAGCTATGAAAATCTCTGTTACATGTCTGTAATTGATAGATATGATGCAATAATAAAAATATCTTTTTTCTATGATCAAATAGAGCAGTTAATGTTTTTTTTAAAGGCAATAAAAAAAGATATAGGACTTGAAATTGTCTTTTGCCCTGATAAAAAGATAGGAAGATACTTATGGGCTAATTTTAAGTGGGGTATCTAAGGATAACAACAACTTCCACTCAGTCCCCTTTTACTTGATCTTTGCATAGACTAATTGTATAATTTAGAGATGATTATATGTCAAGCTTATAAATTTAGATTAAAGACTAATTCAAATA
>JAMOPG010000011.1 GCA_027064715.1 Desulfobacterales bacterium | reverse complement strand
GTTCAGGTTCCATACAGGGTCTTTTAGAGGTGATATTAAATTTGGAAGTGACTCCAGTAACTCTATTACTTTCGCATATTTTTTTTATATTTTCTATTATGTTACTTTCATGATATTGTTTTGAAAATCTAAAATCCACCAGCAATTTACATGATTCGGCAACGGTATTTGGGCCCAGTCCTCCTTCAATTTTACCAGCATTAGCTGAAATTTCTTCTCTTTCATTATTTAATGCTTCTATCTCTATTATTTTATGTGCCATCTCAAGTATTGCAGAGGGCTTGTTGGTGATTTTATAAGCTGCATGGGATGCCTGTCCCGTGGTCTCAATTTTTATCCCTAATTTTCCTTTTCTTCCAACTACTACCTCACCATTTTCTCCAGATCCTTCAAATACAAAGGCACATTTGGCCTTTTTTGCATATGACTCAATTAGACTCTTTGAATAAACTGACCCTATTTCTTCATCAGAATTTATAAAAAATACTACTGGTACTTCTTGAAGTAATTCTAAAGAGTCTAAAAAGATTAAAGAAAATAGGGCCACGATGAGCCCCCCTTTCATATCATAAACTCCTGGGCCATAGATTTTGTTATTATTTTCTACTAATTTATTAAACCCAAGTTCCTCAGGAAACACAGTGTCAATATGACCCATTAATAAAATATAATCTGCATCAGCGTTAGCTATTATCACATTTCTATCTATTTTCTCAATCTCTAATGATTTTGGAACATTTTTTATAAATACATCAAAACATTTATTTATTCCCTCTAAATTAAAAGAATATGTATTTATGTCTGTAAGTTCTTTAAAAAAAGAGAATAAACTCTCTTTATTTTTTTCAAAAAATGAATAAAAACTATTTTTTATACTTGAAAAAGGAAAAACCTCTATTTTTGTATTCCTTTTCATTAGCATCTGGGTATCTTACCTCCTCTCCACTCCATGGTTTTTTTAGGATTATATTTCCATTATCTCTACCAATAATATTTGATCTATGTAGTGGAACTTTTCCACCTGCAGTTGCAATATACCTTGGTATGGCATCTCCAGACAGATTCCCATACATTCCTTCTACAATATCTTGCCCCACTTCTATGGGTACTCTCAAATGGGCAAATTGCGGGTTTCTAAAACTGCAATTAAAAATATAATATGGTCTTACATAGGCTTCTTGAATTACTTCACACAACTTCCACATTTTTTCTTTTGAATCATTAACTCCCTTCAAAAGAACTGCCTGATTTAAAACAGCCATAACCCTTTTGGATATATTTTTAAAGGCCTTTTGGGAGACAGGAGTAATTTCCTGGGCCGTGTTTATTTGGGTAACAACCCGAAGTGGTTTTTTGTCATTACTCTCTTCAAGGATATCCAACAATTCATTATCTATTCTTTGAGGAGTGGTAACTGGAATTCTAGTACCAAGTCTCTTTACCTTGACGTGATCAATCTTATCCAATTCATTCAAGATCCATTTTATCAATTTGTTGGGCAACACAAATGCGTCGCCTCCAGTTATTAATACATCTCTGATATTTTCGTTTTTTCTAATGTAATCAATGGCCTCTTCATATGCCTCTTTTTTGTAAATCCTGTCCTTTTTCCCAATATGGGCTATCCTGAGGCAATGGGTGCAATACATAGCGCACATATTGGTTGATTTAATAGTAAGTACTCGTGGATAAAATTGATCAATTAGCCTGGCTGGAGAATGATCTGCTGCAACAGGAGGTATTTCAATTCCCACATTATCAACCATCTCTCCAGTTGGAACGCACTGGATAAGTACTGGATCATCCAACTTATTCGGCATAATAAGCGAGGCATAATAAGGGGTCAGTCTCATTCTGTACTTTTTGGTTACCCTTGAAATATCTGAAAATGCCTTTTCAGGTAGGTCTATAACCTTGGCAAGGGTCTCCACATCTTGAATCACATTCTTAATTTGCCCATGATATGTGTTGAACTCTTCTTCAGATATATTTAATGCCTTTTTTATACGTTCCTTATTTTTTAATATCTGTTCCCATAACTCAATACCACTTGGTGCGACTATATCTTTATTTTCCATGTAATATTTAACTCTTTCATTTGCCTGGTCTACTATTTTCAGGGCACGGAAAACTCTTCCTCCAACAGTTACGTGGTGTTCATCTAATTGAGCATGTTTTTTGGCAAGTGCATCCAAATCATCTTTTGATAGTCCAAAGGAGATGGGAGATATATTATCTTTTTGGGCGAAATTTAGTAGCTTTTTAAATAATTCCACAATGGGAGACAAAAGATCCTTTGATTCAGCTGCGATATATAACCCCTTTATGTCATCAACAACAGTTTTAGGTAGCTCTCTTTTTTTGCCTTTAAATAACAGATCAAAAAGCTCCTGGGTATATGTATCCTGATAATCCATAATATGGCCTCCTAACATAAGAATATAGTATTTTCAATTAATTTCTTTCAGACCATGTTTTCTTTCAACATATCATTTCCCCTAATTGCTAAAGAGACGCCTCATGCAAGAAACTTTCCCTTGGTGATAATAAAAGGTACAATATCAGTAAAGATTATTTTTTACCATCAAGCAACTTTTTTAAAAATATTGTCTTCGATTCTTGGCACATGACCAAAATTATATTCTAAGTGATGCCTTAAATTTTTAAATATAATAATATTAATAAGTCCTTTAAAAGACAGAATGTCAAGGCGATTGGCAGGCGGGTTAGTGAAAATGCGCATAACGCCATTAGAGCATTTAATAAGGCCCATAGATTTAAGGAAAGAAGCAACGCCTCCTTCGTAGAAGATGTCTAAAAGGTAACAGCGAAGGATAACACGATCAAAAGATGGGTAGGAAAACTTGATATTTTTTGAAAATTGAGCAATGAAGTTATTGTTCCCAGGTAATTTTCCTCCTTATGGAGTGTTGGCTAATCACCTATTTAGGAAATTAACTGTTAACATTCAATTTTTTTTCAGGCAATGTTAAGGGATTTATCAATAACTAAGAAACTCATAATACAGAGTAACAGGCGGTTTTCGGAACTTTAGTTTGCTATAATATAAAATGGTATGATTAGGAGGAATCTTAAATGCCCTTTTACAATCGTAAGGAAGATATAAGGCGGATAAAGGCAGTACTATCAGGAGAACCGAATTTAGTATATTTTGTGTATGGCCCAATAAATAGTGGCAAAACTACACTTTTAATGAAAGTAGCGGAAGAGCTCCCAGAAAATTATAGAATATTTTATATAAATTTTAGAGGATTTGAAGGGGGATATCCAAAATTTACAAGGGCATTTTTTGAACTTGGAGATAAGACCTTATGGCGGAAACTAAAAAAGAAAATGCCGGTTGTAGCAGCGGCAGTTGAATATGTAGAGAAAGTGGCAAAGAAGATAAACACTGCAATAGAGCTTCCTGGTGAAGTGATAAGGATGCTTCAAGTAGGGGGAGAAGATCCTGAGAAGATAGATTTATTTCATTATTTAGAGAGGTTAATGACGAAGCTTGTTGAAGGTGGAAAAAAACCAGTGTTAATTTTAGATGAAATACAGGTATTAAACGATGAAATAAATGCGGTGGGACAGCCACTTCTTGCAAGATTGTTTAATTTTGCTGTAAGAATAACCAAAGAGACTCATCTTTGTCATGTTCTTTGCGCAACAAGTGATTGTTTGTTTATAGAGGAAATATATAGTAATGCTCGGCTTGAGGGAAGGGCAGAATATATATTAATTGACGATTTAGAAAAAGGGAAAGCCTTTGAAGTGTACGAAGACTTTGAATTTGAAGATAAAGTAGTTGTATGGGAGTATATTGGAGGAAAAGTTGGAGATATGGTAAGGTTATTTGAGAAAAAGAAACAGAGATATAATGAAAGAGATTCACTTGAGAGCTTATTAGAAAGTACAATAAGTAAACTTAGAAATTTTTTAGAAGCAATAGAAGAGGGAGAGAAAGACGAAATAAATATTAATGAAGTAAAGGAGGCGTTAGTAAAGATTTCTTATGGAGAAATTTTGGCTAAAGAAATCCGGAGAAAGGTTCGTCATTTCTTAGTAGAAGAAAATATATTATTTTACAATCCTGTAAAAGGCACAGTGCGTTTTCAGGGCAAACTTCTACAAAAGGCTGCAAGTGAATTATTGAAATGAAAATTTTTATTCGCTGTGATCACGGCACGAAATTTGGGCCAGGGCATATTTTAACGCAATTAATGCTTGTTGAAAAAAATTTACGTTTTTTAGAGGAGCTTAAAAGTAATATATAATGCAGAGGAAATTCAATCGCCTGGCAATTCTGTAGGGGCAATTCATGAATTGCCCCTACATTTGGATTATCAGGAATATAGCCACAAATTTTTTACAAATATCAATGATTGTCGCATATTTCAAAATCCCTC
Organism: Desulfobacterales bacterium; assembly: GCA_027064715.1. Lineage (GTDB taxonomy): Bacteria > Desulfobacterota > Desulfovibrionia > Desulfovibrionales > Desulfothermaceae > Desulfothermus. The sequence goes on along the minus strand of JAMOPG010000011.1, from coordinate 137 downwards.
TCAGAATTTAAAATTTTTTTCTGAGCAGAACCAACACGCACCAGGCGAAAGCCGCGGTTATCCCTTTATTTTAAAAAATAAAAAATCTTCTGCGGGCTTACGCCACCCTATTCCAAAAAGGTAAAAAAAAGTAAACC
>JAMOPG010000010.1 GCA_027064715.1 Desulfobacterales bacterium | reverse complement strand
GGGATATGTAAAAGGTTTAACATTTAGTAAAATTTTCCCTATATTTTTGGCAGTTTGTATTCTATCTCCAATTCCCTTAAATCTTTCAAGTTCCTCTAATAATGATGAAAACCTTATAGGATCTTTTATAAACTTAGCAGACATTTTTAACCAGTCTGTATAAGGCTCTGTCAGTGCTGGCAGGAAGCATATTAGTCTTACAATATCAGATAAAATTTCTTCCTCTTTTTCTGATAGCTCTTCTTTATCTTTTAACTTGTCATAGACAAATTTCCAAAAATCTAAGATCCTCTTTTTAATTTGTTCTTTTTTCTCATTATCTTCTTTTAAATAATCTCTTTGGCTCCATAAAACCCATATGATTTTACTAATATCATCGGGATCAAACTTCTCCACAAGCTTATAAAACAGGCTTGGTGGCTCTAAGTTTTCTAAACCAATAAGATATCCTATAGAAATATGTCCAATAAGTCTTTCTCTTGCAAGCTCACTTTTAAAGTTGTATTCCAAGCTTACTTTATAATGCTCTTTCATAAGCTCATAAACTTCTTTATAAATCTGCCCAATATAAAGGTATCCTTCCATAAAGGCTTCCCAAGTCTCATCCTTCTTCTTTAGAGATTTATTAACGGTTTCTATGGTAAAGTTTTTTTCTATATGAAAGTAAAAACTTAAGAGGTACATGCCAAAAAGTGTGTATGCCTCAATAATAGACCACTTAAGAAGTTCTTTGTATTTCTCAATAAAGCCTTTTATTGCTAACTCTTTTTTGTCATATGAAGACTGAAGCATTTTTAAAACAAGTTTTATATAGGTTTCAATAAGGCGACCTATTGGAGTATTAATAGAATAAACAACATACTCTGTTATTTTTTTCTTCTTCTTTCCTTTTTTCAATAACTCTCTTATCATTAGGTGGATAAGAGATTCTACTTCCTCAAAAAATTGTTCAGAAATTGGATAAACTTCTGACTTAAGTCCTTCTTCTATAAAAGAACAAAAGGCGTTAATAACCCATGTATGTTTTGCAGGCAATGAAGATTTAACTACAAATTTATCCTGCCAGAATTCACAGCGAGTAACATATTTTTCAATAAAATCGAAAACTTTTTCATAAGCTACAGGTTTATCTTCAGTTATAGCCTCCTTCAACCCTTCCAGAAGTTTTGCTGTGTATAAATAACCAACATCGAGAAAAGCTTTCAGATCTTTAGTGAATTTTTCAGGATCAGTTTTAACTGCTGTTTTTAAAGTTTCAGCAAGTGCTTCTACAGAAGGTCCTTCCCAAGGATCCTCCGTTTTGAACTTTATAAGATAGTTAGCAAGTTCAGTATTATCCATTTTTAAGATTTCTTCCACACTAAGAGGAGACTTTCCCCACCCTGTTTTAACCTCTATTTTCCCTATTGCAGGATGTAATTCAGCATCTATCTTTGTTATCTTTCTCATCTCTTCATATAAAGATCTAAACTCTTCATCATAAGACAAAGCCTTATAGATTTCCTGTTTAAAAATAGCTTTCCATTTTTCTTTCTCCTCCTCTTTTTTATCTTTTAACGATTCAATATATCTATCAGCAGCTATTTCGATTTTTTCTTTTAAAAGTTCTCTTTGAGCATCCTCTAATGAACCGAGATTTTCCAAAACTTTCTTAAGTTCATCACCCCAATAAACAGTAGAACCTTCAAAAATTTTGATTCCTTTATTTTTGATAGTCTCCCAGAAGATATCTTTAAAATCTTCTTGCCTTAGGTTCTGACCAAGTATAAACAGAGCAATTTTGGTAAAAATGAACAATTCCTCTTCAAAAAGTGATTTTAAAACCTTTGCCGTATTTTGAGGCTCTTTCTTAGCTTTGATAAGTAAAATTTTACTTAAAGCATAGCTAAACAATTCTACAGGTCTCTCAAGTAGATAATCCGCTTCTTCATAGTCATATAAAGAATTAAGTGTTCCTTCATATTCAGTTGAAACCGCGTCTCTTATCCTTATAATAAAAATTTTTGCAATACTTATGGAGCACTTCTCCGCTATAGTACTTAGATGTTTTTTTAAAAATTCTTTAAGCAGGTAACTATCAACTATAAGGACTTTTTTTTCACCTTCTTCTTTTATCTCAGTAAGATGTAAAATCATTCTTTCTGCTTTTTTAATATCTTCTGGACTATCTGTAAGAAATTTTGGAAAAAGCTTTTCCATAATTTCCATTGATTGAGGTCCAGTGTCAAATCTGGAGTCAAGCCATATAGGAATTAAATCAATAATTTCTTCTGTAATTTTCTCATTAGGTAGATTTGATATTATTCTGATGAAAGAACTCCAAATATGATAATTGTCTAAGTTTTTAGTCTGTTTGTGATATTCTGTTACTTCTTTGATTATTTCTAAGAGCTTATCGATATATATCTCGTTGCCAGGTTCTTTTACTTTTTGAGAAACTCTCTCTAAATAGTCCAGCACATTCCAGTATGGGATTGTGTAAAAGCCCTCTTCATCGGCAGGTTCAGGACAAGGAGCTTTTTCTGCAGAGAAAAAGCCTTTTTCTTTTAAATATGGAAGCCATTTTGGATCTGTTGCCTTTTTTAAAAAGTAATTTGCAACAATCTTATCTTTTGTAATCAATTCTAAAACTGCTTCTTCTTCAGAAGTCAATTTTTTAATCACTTTACCACCTCATCGATTAATCTAAGTTTATCTAAGTATGTCGGTGGTCGAACATATTCTTTAATCATTGGCGTCCATTTTTTTATTACTTCGTATAATTGTTGGTATCCCTTTTCATCTTTTTTGTAAGGAATTAATTCAATGCTCAAATCTCTATAATAAAGTTGATAAAATTTTAACATGGCCTTTTCCCAGCTAAATACTGGATAAAGTAAATAGTGCTTTATTTCTTTCTTTTCCGATTTTAAATAGTCTGAAGTATGCATTTGCGATTTATGAACTAAAAACTCTAATAATTCATATTCCTCAAGTCCATATCCAATAAAAAGAACAGAAAACTCTGTAAAAAGATGATTTAAAAATTTCTGCATTTTTTCAGTTTGGTAATAATATAAATAGTCACTTATGGTAAGAATTAACCTCCTCGAATCTAATGAACCATGAAGATGAATTACAGTGCCAAGCTCATATAAATATGCAATTGAAATTTGCTCAGGATCAGAAATTATTTTTTTATTGTCATTTACAACCTTATCTAACTCATCGTCAAAATTCGTTGTTATATAGACTACATTCCAGCTGTATATAAGTTTATAAATATCACTAGTATCTTTCTCAACCTCTTTAGAGTGTAGCAGCCCAGATATGGATGGTCTTGGAATTTTATTTTTCTTACAGAAATTTTCGCAAATTGATAACAACTTACGAGCATCCAAACTTTTCAAATGTTCATATTCTAAATAGGAGAAATATCCTCGTTGAAAAAGATACTTAACATATCTTTCAGCCATACTTTGCCATGACACATATCCTAAAAGTCTTGAAACACCAGCGCCTATGAAAACAACCAATTTGCCATTTGAAGCAGCTTCCAATATTTGATTAGGTATTGGAGGAATTTTATATACTTCTGTTTTATTTAAGTCTTTGGAATTTTTCATAATCTTCACACACTTCTTGCTTTTTCTAACCTATTTTTTACCAACTCAGCTACTGCCCAGTAAACTTCTTTTCTTTCTTCTTCGGTTAAGCCGAGTGCGTCAAATATGATGTCATCAAGGGCTTTGCGGTCAGGTAAAGGATTTGGTTCTTGCTTACGAATAGGTTTGGTTGGATCAAAGCCAAGTTCAGTGAAGATGGAGTAAATTTCTCTGTAAAAAATGTTTTTCACTTTATTGTATTTAGCTTCTATTAAGCAAGGATCTATCAAAAAGATTTGTTTAAGCTCTCTTTCATAAATATTTAATGCTCCTAATCCTTCAATAATTCCTCCTGTTTCCCAAAAAAGCACTTGAAGAGAAGAATTCAATGTTAATACAGTGGATTGGATAAAACTTTCTCTTTTTTCTTTCAATATTATCTTATAAAATCTCTTAAACAAAACTTTACCTGCATTATAATAAACTATAAACCTCTCGTTAAAAGTTCTCCCTACTACAAGATCAGGAATAAGTCTTGAGTTTCCTTTTGGATTAACTCCATACAATACTACATTAGGATCATCTGAAGAGATATAAATTTTTGTTATAGATTGTGAGGATAAAATAATTTTTGTTTTTGGAAAATCTGGTTTTACATTATTATCGTGTATATAACCTGCTACCTCCGCAATATCTCCAAGTCTCACCAGTTTCCCTTTTCCTTTTTCCAGAATCTTAAAATAAATCTCAGGTGCTCTTAGGTATTTTCCGCCCCATTTATTGCCAATATATGGGAGATGTTCGAGATCGAGTTCTATCAATTCACTTTTTTCTGACATCTCAACACCTTCTGCTAGCAACTCTTCTTTTCTTTTGGGATAAAGTCTGAAATCTTCATCATCAAATATAGGCTTATCAGCTCTTTCTATTTTCTTAACAATCTCTGCGTTCAACACATCTTCAAAAGGTTTCTTAAAAGCAACAAACTTTAAGGTAAAATTATCTACTTTC
>JAMOPG010000009.1 GCA_027064715.1 Desulfobacterales bacterium | reverse complement strand
ATGGCCCCTATTATCCAGCTCCATATTCTGTTCCCTATGACGAGAAAACTGAAAAACAGGCCTTGGAAGCAGAGGCGAATTTTCTCAAAAATAGGCTTAAGGAATTAGAACAGAGACTGGCTGAACTTACACAAAAGTAGTAAAATGAGAGGATTTGGGATTAGGGACGTGTGAAGTAAAATGAAAGACCAGGCAGAAGCAAATAATTTGCTTCTGCCTGGAAAAGGAGGAATTATGAAGATAGCAATAACTACGACAGGAGATGATTTGAATAGTGAAATAGATCCAAGATTTGGGAGAGCAAGAAAATTTTTGATATATGATACAGAAACAAAAGAGTATAAAGTAATAGACAATTCCCAGAATTTGAATTTGCCTCAAGGTGCTGGACTTCAATCAGCGCAAAATGTAGCCTCAGAAGGGGCAAAGGCAGTAATAACTGGTCACGTAGGTCCAAAGGCCTTTAATGCGCTTACAGCAGCTAATATTAATATATATTTGACTGATCTTAAAACAGTAAAAGAGGCGATTGATGCGTACCTAGCAGGGAAACTTGAACCTGCCAAATCATTTGATAAAGAGGGGCATTGGATATGAAAATTTGTGTTGCATCAGGCAAAGGGGGAACTGGGAAGACTACAGTTGCTGTTAATCTTGCCGCTGCTGTTGATGAAGAAGTGGTGTTATTAGATTGTGATGTTGAGGAACCCAATGCAAACCTTTTTTTACAGGGTGAGTTTGTTGACAAAGAGATTTCGTATGTGAAAGTTCCAAAGGTGGATGAGTCCCTTTGTGATGGGTGTGGAAAATGTTCAGAGATTTGTGAGTTTAAAGCCATTATTGTTATAGAAAAGGTTTGCATGATTTTTTATGATTTGTGTCATAGCTGTGGTGCGTGCTATCATATTTGTCCACAAAGGGCCATTTCTGAAGTAGATAGAAGGATTGGAGAGATCAACCATTATAAAAGACATAATGTTCAGTTGTATGAAGGTAGACTGGATGTGGGGGTCGCTATGGCCCCACCACTTATCAAGCAATTAAAGAGACATATTAAGGAAGATAAAATCTGTATTTTAGACGCACCCCCAGGTACTTCATGTCCAACCATTGAAACATTAAAAGATTCTGATGTGGCTATCTTGGTTACAGAGCCAACTCCCTTTGGTTTAAATGACCTCATCTTGGCCATAGAAGTGACAAGACAATTAAATATCCCCTTTGGCGTAGTAATAAATCGGTCAGATATGGGAGATGATAGGGTACATAACTATTTGAAACAGGAGAATATCCCAATCTTAATGGAGATAAAACACGATATTGAAGTAGCGAAACTATATTCTAAGGGTAAGCTGATTGTGGATGAAATTCCTGAATATAAGGATATGTTTTTGCAACTAAAAGATAGGGTTTTTGAGCTTTCAAAAGAAGGTATAGTGGCGTAAGTTTGGAGTTGGATGAACAAAAGGTGAGAAGTTATGGAACCAAAAGAAGTTGTGATTATTAGTGGAAAGGGGGGCACTGGAAAGACGTCAATTACAGGCGCATTGGGTGCCCTTTTTAAAAAATTAGTCCTCGCAGATTGTGATGTGGATGCTGCTGATTTACATCTAATTGTAAAGCCTGAGGTTATAAAAAAAGAGGATTTTTATAGTGGTCATGAACCCAAATGGATTGAGGAAAAATGTGTTTTTTGTGGCACCTGTGAAGAGATGTGTCGTTTTGATGCCATTTCCATTGATGGAACAAAACTCCATTTAGATCTAAACTCTTGTGAGGGATGTGGGGTTTGTGTCCATTTTTGTCCAGAGGAGGCTTTTTTGTTTGAAGATAGGTGGTGTGGACACTGGATGGTATCAAAAACAAAATATGGGCCAATGGTCCATGCAAAACTTGGAATTGGTGCTGAAAATTCAGGCAAGCTTGTCTCATTTGTCAGGCAAAAGGCTCGGGAAATAGCTATTTCAGAAAATATTGACAAAATCTTAATCGATGGCCCACCTGGTATTGGATGTCCTGTTATAGCCGCTGTAACAGGCACCCATTTTGTAGTGATTATAACTGAGCCCACAGTTTCTGGAATCCACGACATGGAAAGGGTTGTAGCCCTGACAAAACATTTTAATATCCCTGCTGGGGTAATAGTAAATAAATGGGATCTAAATGAAGATATAACTTATAAGATAGAAGAAAAATGTAAGAATGAAGGACTTATCTTTTTAGGAAGATTGCCTTATGATCCAGTTTTTACAAAGGCCCAGATGAATGGGTCCAATATAATAGAATATAGCGAAAGTCAGGTCAAAGATACTATAATCAAAATCTATGATAAGTTGATAAATGTAATAAATTAACCTAAGGAGGAGATGGTATGAGGATAGCTATACCAGTGGCAGGAGGAAGACTCTGTATGCATTTTGGACATTGTGAACAATTTGCTATTATTGATGTGGATCCAGAAACAAAGACCATAACCAACAAACAAGTAGTCACCCCTCCTCCTCATCAACCAGGTATTCTTCCACCATGGATTAAGGATCTAGGTGTAAATTTGGTTATAGCAGGGGGTATGGGAGCTAGAGCAATAGGTTTCTTTAACCAATTGGGTGTAGAAGTAATAGTTGGTGCCCCTTCCAAAGAGCCAGAAGAACTGGTAATGGATTATTTGAATGGAACCTTGGTTACAGGGGAAAATGTTTGCGATCATTAAAATAATTTGTAGGGATAACCTAAAGGTTGTCCCTTTTTTATTTACCTATTCCATAAAAGGTGATCCCAAGTTTGTAACAAAGTTTTAAGTAGTAATTACAAAATTGTGGGAAACCAGTTACTGCAGAATTAAAATCCTTCCTTGTTACAAAGGCTATATCCTCTATTATTGAGTAGTCAATTAAGATCAATTGTTTTAGGTTCGTTGTATAAAAAACAGTTATAAATTCTTTGGTCTTTGAGTCCAGATACGATTTTATAAGAAGTTTTGGAGAGATAAAGGTACCAAATCTTTTTTTAAAGCTATCAACTACCACCTCTTCTATTGATTTAAATGCTGGCACATGTTCATTTACAACAAAATCCCATGCATTTGAATTGTTATATCTTACTAGGCATATCCTTTTTTCTTTATCATAGGCAAGAAGCAAGACCCTTTTGTGAAATAATTCTTGAGAGTGCACATCTTTTTCATCCAATGCTCCGATGGGTTTTGCGTTTTTATCTAAAACCTCAATGAGCATGCGGCCTCCAAAAAGGATTAATTATTTAGTTAGTTAAATACAAAAGTCTTCGGCCTATTTTTTCCCAAGATGTTGTAATAATATTTACCTTATATCCATAAGAAAAATCCCTTGAATATCCGCCAATTTTAGAATAGAAAAAAGATTCTATGTCAATAAGTTTTAAAAAAGTTTTGATTATTTCTAAAAAAGATAACAAGGCTGCAACCAATTTGGCTATCCAGCAAAGCAATTGGTTTAGAGAAAGAGGGATAGAGTCTTTTATTGGAACGATCTCCAATTTAGAACAAGAGGTTGCTGATTTCAAACCAGAGTTAGCATTAGTGCTTGGGGGTGATGGAACAGTACTCTATGTTGCAAGGAAATTGATAAAACAGAATCTATATTTTTTGGGTGTAAATTTTGGAAGGGTTGGTTTTTTAGCAGAGATCCATCCAGATAAATGGGAAGATTTGTTTGAAGAAATATTTTTAAAAAATAGCTTTTCAGTTTCTGAAAGGCTTGCAATTAAGTGTAAGGTATATAGATCCAATTGGGTCTTTTTTTCAGGACATAGTGTTAATGATGTGGTGATTTGTAGAGAAGGTCTTGCCAGGCTCCTTGATATAACTCTATTTATTGGGGAAAATGAAGAAGCCTTAAATATTAGAGCAGATGGAATAATTGTCTCAACACCAAATGGTTCCACTGGATATTGTGTTGGCGCAGGGGGTAGTCTGATCTTTCCAGAACTAAATGTATTAGAAATATGTCCCATATGTCCTTTTTTGAGCCTTATAAAACCAATGATAGTTGCATCAGATAGAGTTATTGAGATTGAACTAAATGGGTCTGTTCAAGATGCAACTTTAACAATAGACGGACAAGAAGGATTTAAGCTTCAAAAAAAGGACAGGGTTGTTATCACAAAGAGTCCATATAGTTTAAAGTTTATAACACCTTATAGATCTTCATATATAAAAAAGCTGAAGCAAAAGGGCTATGTATAAGATGTTAAAGATAACATCAAACTTTTTGATTTTAATAATCCTTTTTCATTTTTTTGCATGTGCTCCAAAAAAGCCTAAAGAGAATCTCATTTATAAAAAAGTTAATGAGAAACAAATTGAGAGGTTAATAAAATCAACAGACATAACAGTGCAAGGACTCAGTTCATGGAAAGAATTGGATAGACCTTTATTAGACACATCAAGATATTTGTATAGAAAAGGTGCTAAAGATATTTGCATTCAAAATCAATGTATTTCAACACCATTGTTAAAGGAAACAATAGATCGTTTTGTAGAGATTTTGCCTGAATTAGATAGAGACGCAAATATTATTAAAGATAAATTCGAGTTTTATAAACTAACACCAAAGACTTTTTTTACTGGTTATTTTGAGATGGATGTC
>JAMOPG010000008.1 GCA_027064715.1 Desulfobacterales bacterium | reverse complement strand
TTCTTCTCACTCTTTAATTTTTCTTCTAGCTCTTCTATATTTTTAACCTTAATACGTTCACCTTTCATAAATATTCATTATATCAAATCGTTCCTATTATATCAAGTTCTGAAGGATACTATAATTTAGAGGTAGTTTCCATGCATGATAGACAAAGATTAAAATTAAAGAAAACTAATATATAGCCAAACCCTTTTTAGATTATGACATTTATAACTGTCTCATTTTTTTATGATACAGCTAAATTGTCTAAATAGACATCTTTTTCAACACGTTTTTTGGTAATTTTTTGGAAATCTTATTAAATATAAGCATGACCAAAAGATGGAATAGGAGTTGCTAACCTGTAAATAAAAAATAAGGGGAACAAAATGGCTAATAAGCAATTAAAAAAGAAAATCCTCAAATTGCTTGAAGAAAAGCAGTATCCAGACTTTATTCCAGAACTTATGAAATATTCGCCTAAGAAGATTATTTCTTATTTGTTTTCAGCACTTTTAAGTAAAAATGAGACAGTTAAATGGAATGCAGTTTGTGTCTTTGGGGATGTTGTGAAGTTTATTAGTGATAATAATTTAAATGATGGAAGAATCTTTATAAGAAGGCTTATCTGGATGCTCAGTGATGAGTCTGGTGGAATTCCATGGGGTGTTCCTGAGGTCATGGGTGAGGTGTTATCTAAAGTGGATAAACTCGCTAGTGAATATGGGTCCTTACTTATTAACCAGATAATTGAATATGAAGGTAGGGCAGATCTGTTTGTTGAATATGATCTATTACGAAGAGGTGCGTATTGGGGAGTGGCTAGATTTTCTTCTGTATATCCCAATGAGGTCAAAAAATTTTTACCTGATTTGTTAATTTCATTTGCCAAGGAAAAGGATTTATACATAATTTTATATGGCCTTTTGATTTTAAAAAATCTCAATGTTAGATGGAATGGTATAAAAAGATTTATTCACATAAAAGATTGTCTTTCTATTTTTTGGGATTACAAATTTAATAAGTTTTGTATAAATGAATTGGCTAACTCTTTTATATTAAACTAAGAGGAGGTTATGTTATGGATGTGGTATGGCTCTCTAGACTTCAATTTGCAATGACTACCATGTTTCACTTTATCTTTGTCCCACTAACATTAGGACTTTCATGGATAATTGCAATTATGGAGGCAAAATACGTAAAGACAGGGGATGAAGATTATAAGAGAATGGCAAAGTTTTGGGGAAAACTTTTTCTCATTAACTTTGCCTTAGGGATTGTAACAGGTATTACCTTAGAGTTTCAGTTTGGTACAAACTGGTCAAGATATTCTGAATATGTAGGTGATATATTTGGACCTTTGCTTGCAATTGAGGCTACAGTTGCATTTTTCTTGGAATCTACTTTTCTTGCAGTATGGGCATTTGGATGGAAGAGGATCTCTCCCAAACTTCATGTCACTGCTATCTGGTTGGTTGCCATTGCATCAACCCTTTCTGCAATATGGATCTTACTTGCAAATGGATTTATGCAAAATCCAGTTGGATATGTAATTAGAAATGGTAGATTAGAACTACAAAGTTTTAAGGCAGTGGTATTTAATACTTTTGCATGGCAGGAAATATTTCATACATTATTAGCATCGTATGTTTTAGCAGGTTTTTTTGTACTTGGAGTATCAAGTTACCATCTTCTTAGGAAAAATGAATTTGAATTTTTTAAAAAATCTTTTAAGCTTGCATCAACATGGACTCTTATTTTTGTGATAATATTGATCTTTCAAGGACATATGCATGGAGGAGAGGTGGCAAATATCCAACCAGCCAAACTTGCTGCAATGGAGTCTCATTGGGAGACCAGAAAATATGCTCCAATGTATCTTTTCCTGATACCTGATCAAGAAAATGAAAGGAATAAGATTGAGATTCTTCCAATTCCTGGGATCCTTAGCATGTTAGCACATCATAGACCCTCAGCAGAAGTTAAAGGACTTAAAGATTTCCCAAAAGATGAAAGGCCTCCTGTTTTGCCTACCTTTCTTTCATTTAGACTTATGGTTGGGCTTGGATTTTTATTTTTATTGCTAGCAGCATGGGCATGGAAAGATAGAAACAATCTTCACAACTCTCCAAAGATCTTAAAGATCCTTCCATGGGCTATTCCTCTTCCTTATATTGCCAGTGAGCTTGGTTGGATAATTACAGAGGTTGGAAGACAACCATGGATCGTATATGGCCTTTTAAAAACCTCGCAGGCAGCATCTCCTATCTCAGGATCTCAAGTCTACTTTTCGTTAGTGCTTTTGACTGTATTATATTCAATATTAGGTGCTTTAGATATATTCTTGCTATTTAAGATTTCAAGAAAAGGACCTGAACCAGCAACTAACTAAGAAAAAGAAAGGAGGATTTTTATGAATAGCCTATGGTTCTTTATTTGGGGCATACTCTGGATGGTCTATTTTATCTTGGATGGATTTGACCTAGGTCTTGGTTCCCTTATGCCATTTTTGGCAAAAAATGAACAGGACAAGAAATATATATATTCTGCAATGGGACCATTTTGGGATGGAAATGAGGTTTGGCTTGTTGCAGCAGGAGGTGTAACCTTTGCTGCATTTCCAAAGACTTATGCAGTTATGTTTTCTGGCTTATATACTGCCTTAATGCTTGTCTTAGTTGCGTTGATTATCCGTGGGGTAGCATTTGAATTTAGACATCAGATCCACAATAGATTTTGGCAAGGATTCTGGGATCTATGTCTTTTTTTCGGAAGTCTACTCCCAGGGCTATTACTTGGGGTAGCTTTTGCAAATATCTTTAAGGGAATTCCCATAGATGAAAATGGGGTGTTTAGAGGAAATCTTTTGACCTTGTTAAATCCATATGGATTGCTTGGTGGCATATTATTTTTACTTTTATTTTTAGAACATGGAGCACTATGGTTATGTTACAGGACCAAAGAAAGTGACTTGCATTTTAGAGCTGGAGTTGCAACAATTAGGATATGGCAGGCAAATGTAATAGTCTTTGTATTATTCTTAGTTGCTACTGCATTTTATACTGATTTGCTGAAAAATTATTTTAATCATTTTTATCTATTACTATTACTTTTGATCCCTATATATGGTCTGTTTTTAACCAGAAATTCCATTGCAGAACAAAAGTGGCTTAAGGCATGGATAGGTTCAGCTATTACTATTGCAGGCACTGTATTTTTCGGTTTTGTGGGTCTGTATCCAAATATGCTTCCTTCTTCCATTGATCCAAAATATTGTATTACTATTTACAATGGTTCATCTTCTCCAATGACTTTAAAGATTATGTTAATTATTGTATTAATCTTTGTCCCAATAGTAATACTTTATCAATTTTGGACATATAAAAAATTTTCTTATAAATTGACTGATGATGTCTTAAGCTATGAAGAAGGGTATTAATAGTTTTATTTAAAAAAGTACAAGGAGTAATGTTTATGAGCGCTTTAAAGATCGCAGAAAATATTTATTGGGTAGGTGCAGTTGATTGGCAGATAAGAGACTTTCATGGATATTCAACATATGAAGGTTCAACTTATAACGCATATTTGATTTTAGATGAAAAAATTACTCTGATCGATACAGTAAAGGACAAATTATATGATCAATTTATATCAAATATAAGTCAAGTCATAGATCCAAAGAAAATTGATATTGTTATAAGCAATCACACTGAAATGGATCACACGGGATCTCTGCCCAGACTTATGCATTTAATAGGTAAAGACAAACCAATATATTGTTCAAAAATGGGGAAGAAGAATCTGTCTTTGCATTTTGGAGACAGTCTTTACTACATACCTGTTGCAGATGGAGACAAACTGAGTATTGGGAAAAGGAAATTAATGTTCATTGAAACAAGGATGTTGCATTGGCCTGATAGTATGTTCACATATCTACCTGAAGAGAAAATTCTTTTTTCTTCTGATGCCTTTGGGGAGCACTATGCAACCTTAAAGAGATTTGACTATGAGGTAAATGAAGAGGAGTTGTTTAGACAATTCCAAAAATATTATGCCAATATCTTGTTACCATATTCGCATTTGATTTTAAAATTAGTTGAAAGGATAAAGGATTTAAAATTGGAATTTAACATGATCTGTCCTGATCATGGTGTTATCTGGACAAAGCATATTGGCAAGATTATGGATTTATATGTAAAATGGGCAAAACAAAAGCCTCAAAAAAAGGCCCTGGTTGTGTATGATACAATGTGGCATTCCACTGAAAAGATGGCAGAAGCAATAGCTGAAGGTATAATAAAAGAAGATGTGGAAGTTAAGGTAATGAGCCTCAAGGCATGGCATAGAAGTGATATTATTACAGAACTCATGGATGCTGGAGGAATGTTGGTAGGTTCTCCAACATTAAATAATAATATGTTTCCTACTATTTCAGATTTTCTGACCTACATGAAAGGGCTAAGGCCTCAAAATAAACTAGGGGCAGCCTTTGGCTCATATGGATGGAGTGGCGAGGCGCCCAAGAAAGTTGAAGAATTTTTAAAGGAAGCAAAATGTGAAATTATATCTTCACCTCTTAAGATTCAATATGTGCCCAATGCTGAGGCACTTAAACAGTGTGAAAATTTTGGAAAACAGATGGCAGATAAATTAAAAGAAATATGCTAAAAAAAAAAGGAGGTATGGTTATGGA
>JAMOPG010000007.1 GCA_027064715.1 Desulfobacterales bacterium | reverse complement strand
TATTCGCAAATATGTTGAGCTTCCTAAAGGAAAGATATTTCAGGCTAACATATATGGAGTAGCAGAAAGGGATGGGAAAGAGGTGGTAATTTTAGGAGAGTGTAAGGTAAGGCCATCAAAGAAAGAGATGAGGAGATTTTTATCAAAGGTAAAGCAGTTTTCAGATGCAGAAGGAAAAGAAGTTGTTCCTATTATTGTAGCGCACGATTTTCCACCTGATATGGAAGAATATCTTAAAGAACAAGGAATTAAGTATTACTGGTCTTATGAACTGGAGTAATTCTGCGTTAGCGGAAAGCCTTAGCGCACACGCTAAATCTCTACAAAAGAAGAAAATGCAAGTAAACTCCTGGTTCATAAGACTATAAATTTTATTTTTATCTCTTTTTTTGAACAGATATTTCAAATATTTTATTTATACCATCTCCTCCTTAATGAATATCATCTTTTTTGCGTAATGTTAGTTTTTAAAATAAAAAATATGAAGCACATAATGTCTGAAGAGGAAATGAAAACATATAAACAAAAAGATTCTTCTAAGGACAGGTAATTACCTGTCCTTACCACTATTAATTGATTATTTAATGGAAGGTAGTAAATCAAATTTTTAGAAATGTTTTATATCACCTTTGCTTCTTTTAATACCTTTTCTAACTTCTCCCTATTTTCTGGCTTCATCTCACAGAGAGGAAGCCTTAACTCAAGCTCCATTTTTCCCATAAGGTGAAGGGCTGTTTTCACAGGGATTGGATTGGTCTCAAAAAACATGGCCCTATTCAATGGCTGGAGCTCATAGTGAAGTCTTTTTGCACTATCTAATTCGCCATTAAAAAAGGCATTACACATACTGGCAACTCTATCAGGAACTATATTACTTACAACAGAAATTACTCCTTTTCCTCCCAGACACATCATAGGATAGGTTATAAAATCGTCTCCTGAAAGCACTATAAAATCGTCTCCACAAAATTCTAAAATTTCAGATGCCTGTCTGATGTTTCCACTAGCCTCTTTTACACCAATCACTTCAGGAACATTTTTTTTGATCTCAAAAAGGGTGTGAGGCAATAAATTGATGCTAGTCCTTCCAGGTACATTATAAACAATAATTGGCATTGGGGCATGTTTTGCTATAGTCTTGTAATGTTTTATTAGTCCATTAGGGGTTGGTTTATTATAATAAGGGGTTATTATCAAAGCTGCATCAGCGCCCACAGACTTTGCAAATGTGGTGAGTTCAATTGCCTCTTTGGTATTGTTTGATCCAGTACCAGCAATAACAGGCACCCTCCCCTTAACCTGTTCAACACATATCTTTATTACCCTCTTATGTTCTTCGTGACTCAGTGTGGCTGATTCACCTGTTGTACCACTTGGTACAACTCCATGAATTCCCTTTTCTATCTGCCACTCAATAAGCTCTCTATACTTTTCTTCATCTATCTCTCCATCTTTAAATGGAGTAACCAAAGCAGTTATTGCACCTTTAATAAAATCCATAACAATCTCCTATTTTTATTTACTAAGTGATCCTATGGACTACTTCCTTACATTTTATTGTAAACCTCTCCTCTTGTTAAATCCCAACTTATTTTTTTGTATCAACAAGTTGCACAGTATAAGTTTGAAAATGATGATCCACTAAATATGAAGTTTTTACTTTATTTTCAAAAACCTGTGTTGAAACAATATCAATTATGTGCAGTTTGCCTGATTCATCTGCAAAGGAAATCTCTTCGCCATTTTCAAATCTACCTTCTCTATACCATATGTCAGGAGGCAAAAGCCAGGTCTTTCCAAATCGTTCCTTAAACTCAATAAATTTTACCATATCTCTTGGAAACATAAGATACAGGACAAATTCTTCATCTGTTGGTTCTCGACCAACTTTTTCTATAAATTTTCTCTTTTTTCGCTCTAAATCTTCCGCCGGCACTGAAGAACTCTTAACCAGCTTTTTCCCAGCTTTTATCTCTTTTTTAAATACCTTTTCATAAATCCACTTGGGTGGATCGTAAAAGGGAAATGGGCCATATTGACCAAGAAGAAGTCTCTTTAAATCATCAGATGGATGCTCATATCTTCCATAAAGGATATTGCTTACAGCAGTTGACCACAGGATTTGACTGCCAGGGGTTAGAGGCCATATATTGCCTAATTCCAAAATTACCATAGAAAGCTCTTTAAATATCTCACGTATCCTGGATAAAAGCCCTAATGCCTCTGCCTGCTCATAGGCCATTGATACTCCGCCCCCTGTCAATTTATGGGCTTGAACCAATGGATCAACTCCCCTAAATGGACTTTCAAATTTTGCATAATATCTCCTTTCAAACTTTATTATCTCTGATGTTTCTATCATTGCATCTATGTTAAGGTTTTTGGGTTTATACCCATATTGTTCCAAAAGTTGAACCAGAGACAATGCCGGGGCCTGGCTATACCAGGATCCAAACCCATGGTCGCAAACTTCCACTATCTTTACACCTGCAGATATGGCAGCAGCTATTCTTGCCAGATCATTTCCATCAGTATTGTGTCCGTGATAACTAATAGGAATATTTGGGAACTCCGACCTTATTGCACGTACCAAATCATATATTCTCTCTGGAGTTCCCACTGCAGAGGAGTTCTTTATCCCCAAAATTATATTTTCCCCAAAAAGATCAACAATCTCCTGTACTTTTGATAAATAAAACTCATTAGTATGTTCTTTACCAATACCAAAACATATGGAAGGAATAAAAACTTTATCCCTTTTTAGAACCTCCTCCCCCACTACTTTCATGTTTGGTATGTGATTCAAAAAATCGTATACTCTAAACACATCACAATATTCAGTGAATTTAGATATGACCTTTCTTTGCACATTTTCTGGATAAGGTCTATAACCAAACAGATTGTGGCTTCTAACACCTACCTGGATCAAGGTGTTTGGCATTGCCTTTCTAACCAATCTCAACTTTTCAAAAGGATCTATCTGCTTTTTCATTATATCCACATGAACAGATGCCCCCCCAGAAATTTCAAAGGCAAAGTAACCCACCATATCCCTTGAAGACGCAGCCTTTAAAGTGGTCCAAGGCATTATACGACCCTTAAAATCTGATTGGGAGACATCTCTTTCATTATTAACAAGCAAATAACTGTCAAAATCTTTTACATAATCTATTATTTCTCTTCCAGTTAACTCTCTTAACATCTAAAATATCTCCTGTATGTATTATGCTTAATTGTATTATTTAAATATAGGGGTTATATCCATATGCATTAATTTCTGCAACAAATTTGGCTATCTTATCTATCTCATCCTCTTTTTCCTTGTAATTAAGTAACTCAGGATGATTATCAATATATGAGGTATCAAACTCCTGGGACCTAAAACTTGGCTCTTCTAATATTGCTTTATAAAAAGGAATTGTGGTTTTCACTCCCACTATAGTAAAGTTATCTAATGCCCTTCTAAGTCTATCAACAGCCTCTTCCCACGTAAAACCGTAAACAGTTAATTTGACAATCAGAGAATCATAACATGAGGGTATCTCATAACCCTGATAAGCTGCACCATCGAGCCTTATACCATGACCACCAGGAGATTGATATACCTCTATTAATCCAGGGTCTGGCATAAAATCATTTTTGGGATCTTCTGCATTTATTCTAAGTTCAATTGCACACCCTCTCACAATTACATCATCTTGAGAAATAGATAATTTTTCGCCTGATGCAATCCTAAGTTGCTCCCGCACTATATCAATACCTGTGACCATTTCTGTCACTGTATGCTCTACTTGTATTCTTGTGTTTACCTCTAAAAAATAAAAATTATTATCTTCATCCACTAAAAATTCAAAAGTACCTGCACTAGTATATCCAGCATATTTCGCTGCCCTCACAGCTGACTCACACAGGTTTTTATCAACCTCCTCAGGCAAAAAAGATGGGGCTATCTCCACCAACTTTTGATGTCTTCTTTGTATAGAACAATTTCTTGTTCCAAGGTGAATTATATTCCCATAATTATCTCCCAGTATTTGCACTTCCACATGACGCGGCTTAACTAATCCTTTTTCAAGATAAATATCTTCATTTCCAAATGATGTCTTGGCCTCAGACCTTGCTAACTTTAACCCCTTTATTAATTCACTTTCATTAGTGACAAAACGAATGCCTCGTCCTCCACCCCCAGCAACTGCCTTTATCATTATGGGAAATCCATATTTTTCTGCAAACTCTAAGGCCTCATTTTCTCCTTTTTTTCCTGGCGAAAGGACTTTAGTTCCAGGAATTAAAGGCACACCAACCTTTTTCATTATATCCCTAGCTATTACCTTACTGCCCATTTTACCTATAATATCAAAAAAAGGCCCAACAAAAATCAAACCCGCTTCTCTACACTTTTTTGGAAATTCTGGATTTTCTGATAAAAAGCCATATCCTGGATGGATTGCATCAGCTCCAACCTCTTTTGCAGCATGAATTATCTTGTCGATGTTTAAATAATCCTTTCGAGGTCCGGGACCAATACAAATTGCCTCATCTGCCTTCATTACATGCATAGCAAATCTATCGGTTTCTTCGTAAATCGCAACAGTCTTGATTCCAAGTTCTTGAGCAGACCTTGCTATCCTAATTGCTATCTCCCCTCTATTGGCTATTAACAATTTTTTGATCATGCACTTATCTCCTGCTATTCTTTTCTATGTAAAAT
>JAMOPG010000006.1 GCA_027064715.1 Desulfobacterales bacterium | reverse complement strand
CAAATTAGCCTTAAGAGAGTCAACTATAAATTCTTTTTGAAATCTTATCCCAATATAAGTATAATTTTCTTTAGAAGGTGTATTAATCTTTGCATATTTGGGAATAAAGCAATCAGGATGCAGATAAACATTTGCACCCCTAGGAGGATAAAGTGCATCTGCCAGTCCTCCTGTGTGATCATAATGTCCGTGAGAGATAACAATTTTATTTATATCTTTAAAATCTACTCTAAGCAAAGAGGCATTGTGTTTTAGGGTAAATCCTTGACCTGTATCAAATAAGATCTTTTCTCCATCTTTTTCAATCAATGCTGAAAACCCATGTTCTGCTGTTAGTCCAAACATAGACGCAGCCGTATTATCACAAAGTATGGTAATTTTAGTAGCCATAGCTTAAGGCCTCCCTGAATTTAAAATAAAAAAGGGCGAGATAAGCTCACCCTTTTTCAAATTTTTATTTTTTTATGCCATCTTAATTTTCATCCAATTTTAAGATCGGTTCCAAGATTTTTGATAGGGCCTTTGCTGCAGGAGAGTCTGGATAATATTTTATGAATACCTCTCCATTATCTCCAGCTTCAACTAACTTGGGATCTAAGGGTATTTTTCCTAAGAATTTTACACCAGTTTCTTTTGCCAAGGCCTCTCCACCACCTGACTTAAATATATCTACTTGTTTGCCACAATGGGGGCATACAAATCCACTCATGTTTTCAATAACCCCAATTACGGGATTCCCAGTATGTTTGCAAAAATTTATAGATCTTCTTACGTCATCCACTGCCACATCTTGAGGAGTGGTAACTATAACTGCTTTAGCCTCTTTTCCAAGGAGCTGCATCACTGATAATGGCTCATCTCCTGTTCCTGGAGGACAGTCAACAACCAAATAATCAAGCATGCCCCATACAACATCTGCTAAAAATTGTTTGATTACCCCCATCTTTAAAGGACCTCTCCAGATTACAGAATCTTCTTTAGAAGGTAACAAAAAACCTAACGACATCACAGACAGATTTTTCGACCATGGGATTGGATACAAGCCATTTGCACCAGCTTCAGGCCTTGCACCTTCTAATTTTAAGAGGCGTGGAATAGATGGACCATGAACATCCACATCCATAAGACCCACCTTTTTGCCGTGTAAAGAGAGTCCCACAGCTATGTTTACAGCAACGCTGCTTTTCCCTACTCCACCTTTGCCTGAGAGTACAACAATTTTATGTTTTATCCTGCTAACTGCCTTTTTTAGTTTCTCATCTCTAAACTCTTCACAGGAATCCTTTTTGGAACATGTCTCACACTCTTTTTTTTTCATATCGCATTTTTTCTCACTCATCGGTAAACCTCCTGCTTTAGCTAATATATAAACTCTAAACTGCTCCTCTCTGCAAAAAGTTGTATCCAACAGCAAATATATAAAACCCTAACAGCGCATTGTAAAGTCTCTTTCCAATCATTATTTCTAAAAGAAGGTGCTTTGGAAAGAGTTATTGAGGATATGGAAGATACTTACCTTCCTAAAACTGAATATAAAAAATTTTTTCTCTTCTAAAGAGAGGAAGAGAGAAAGATTAAGTTTATCCCCACAACAAAAAAAACAGTTATAACAGATTCCATCCCCTCATATTCAAATCATTTTTAATTTAAAAAAACGCAAACCCTTCTCAGCCCCAGAGGAACTCACCTAAATCTATTAAAAAATAAGAAGGCCCTTCATATTATGAAAAAACTCGTTTTATTTTTTGTACAAGGTTTGCAATATCATTCTCATCTGGATGTCCCTTTGCTAGGGGTGCGTCTTTATACCATTCTGGAGGTGTTGGCTTTGATGCTGCCTTTTGCATTATCTGGGGAGCAACCTCGCCCTGACAATTAAAAGTACCAAGTATCTCACACCCTTGCAGTAACTTTTTCGCCTCCTCCATACCCCTTTTCGCGTGTTCAGAGTCTGGTGCAGCTCCATGAGTCCCTATCAAAAATACCTTTTTATTCTTAATCTTAGAAAGATATTCCAAAGATGCTGGGTCTGGTTTCCCTTTTTTAAACCAAAAACCAACTATTATTACATCATAATTATCAGGGGATGGACTCTCATTAACATTATAAATTTCTTTAGGTTCAGGTAACACCTCATAGGCTGCTTTTGCCAATTTCTTTGTGTTTCCTGTTTGGGATGAATAAACAACTAATTTTTTCATG
Source organism: Desulfobacterales bacterium (assembly GCA_027064715.1). Lineage (GTDB taxonomy): Bacteria > Desulfobacterota > Desulfovibrionia > Desulfovibrionales > Desulfothermaceae > Desulfothermus. The sequence continues at coordinate 2,525 of JAMOPG010000006.1, read as the reverse complement.
TTTAATATAATAACACTATCTTTTAAAAGTTGTCAAGACAAAAATTTTAGAAAAAGGGTTCACCAAAAAAATTAAAAAACCTACAATAAACCATCTCTCCATGTTATGATCTTATGAATTTTAAATATACTTTTCTATTTCTTGGTCCATCAAACTCAGCAAAAAATATCCCCTGCCAAGTCCCTAATACAAGATCTCCTTTCTCCACAAAACAAAAACTCCCACAACCAATTATGGAAGATTTGATATGTGAATCACTATTGCCCTCAATATGCTTATAATGTCTAGACCTAGGAATTAGCTTCATTAACGTATCTTCTATGTCAGCTGCCACTGAAGGATCTGCTGATTCATTTATGGTAATTCCACCTGTGGTATGTGGACAATAGATATACAAAATACCATCTTCCCATTTATTATTTTTTACCACTTCCCTGACCTTTGCTGTAATATCTATCAATTGTTCTCGCCTAGTTGTTTTTATAGATATAATTTCCATAATACTCTCTCCATTTTTAATAGGGTTATATATCTTCTTGTCAAATGTGTTTTTTTTATATATATGTTCTCACTAAAAAATCAACTAAAAAGGAGCTCTGTATGCCTAATATCAAAGCCAAAAAAATTGTAGTAGATACATTGGGAGAGCCCAAAATACCTATACCTGATCAACTTCGTCCCCTTTTAAGTGAAGTGGGAGAAGTAAATTTGTATGTTTCAGAAGAAATATTGGAACCTGGCGAAAAAGGTAGATATTATGTGTTTGAAGAGGCTGGGCCAAAAGAAAAGATATATTTTGATCCTTCTAAGAGCAAGTGTGCTATTGTCACTTGTGGTGGATTATGTCCAGGCATAAATGATGTTATCCGCTCCATTGTCATGGAGGCCCATCATCAATATAAAGTAGCTGCCACTATTGGCATAAAGTATGGGTTGCAGGGATTTTTGCCCAAATATGGTCACAATGTATATGAGCTAACCCCTGAAAATGTTTCAAATATCCACGAATTTGGGGGAACAATCCTTGGATCTTCAAGAGGTCATCAACCTCCTGAAGAAATTGTGGATGCACTGGAGCGCATGAACATTAATATCTTATTCATGATAGGTGGCGATGGCACAATGAAGGCAGCATCAGCTATATGGCAAGAGATAAAAAAGAGACAAATGAAAATATCAGTAGTTGGAATCCCAAAGACCATAGATAATGATATCTATTTTGTCCCACGTTCCTTTGGTTTTGATACTGCAGTAAGCAAGGCCATTGAAGCTATTAGATGTGCACATACAGAGGCCACTGGTGCGCCTAATGGCATTGGGATGGTAAAACTCATGGGTAGGGAATCTGGTTTTATAGCATGTGAGGCAACCTTGGCACAAAAAGATGTAAATGTGGTCTTAATCCCTGAACAACCCTTTGAATTGGATGGACCAAAAGGACTTTTGGCCTACCTAAAAAAAAGAATATTAGATAGGGGGCATTGCGTTATTGTGGTTGCTGAAGGAGCAGGGCAGGATCTGGTAAGAAAAGAATTAAAACAAAATAACAAAGAAATACCAGTAGATGCATCAGGAAATCCTATACTTGGAGATATATGTGGACTTTTAAGAGAAAAGATAAAAGAATATTTTCAAGAACAAAACATAAACATTACATTAAAGTTTATAGACCCCAGTTATATTATTAGATCAGTACCTGCCAATGCAAATGATGGTGTATATTGCCAATTTCTAGGACAGTATGCTGTGCATGCAGCTATGGCAGGAAAGACCAATATGGTGGTTACAAAATTAATGGAAAAATATGTATATTTGCCTCTTTCTCTAGTTACAAAAAAGAGGAGAAAAGTAAATACAAATTCATCGTATTATAAGGCAGTACTTGCATCTACTGGGCAACCCCATACATTCATCAATGATTAATTATGGATAAGAGTAACATTCAAATAAGTTTTGAACTTCCAGCGCAAAAATATATTCTGGCTCCAGTGGGAGCCTTTTTAGAACAATTTTTCAATTCTCACCCTGAACTAAAAAAAAAAGAATTTTTCAATTCCATCAAATTGGTAATATATGAAGCAGTATCCAATGTTATAAAACATGCATATTCAGAAAAAAAACAAGACAAGGTAAAAATCAAATTAGAGTTAGGGGAAAAAAAACTGACATTAGAGGTAATAGATTTTGGGCAAGGATTTAACTTATTGGATATTCCAGAACCCAATCCCAATGATCCTAAAGAAGGAGGCAGGGGGCTGTTTTTAATAAAAAAAATAGCTAACACAGTCTCATACTTCTATTCTAAAAAAGAAAAGGGAAATGTACTCCATATTGAAATAAGCATGGATTAAAAAAGAAAAATCTTGCAATTCCAATGTCTTTTTTTACCAAATCCTCTCTATTTTAAAGTGTTTGTGGGGCTTGTGCTTTTATATTTAGGTAGTAGAGATTTAATTGATGCAAAAAAAAGGGTTGTGTCAAATAGTAAGCATTTCGGTGACCTTTTTCTGGTAGCCCAAACCTTT
>JAMOPG010000005.1 GCA_027064715.1 Desulfobacterales bacterium | reverse complement strand
TCATCGCATAAGAGTAAAGTAATAAGAGAAAAGGCATCTGAGTTAGATATTTATCTAGTCTATCTTCCCCCTTATTCACCAGAGCTAAATCCTATTGAGTATATCTGGAAGAGTATAAAAGGAGTATTTTCGTTAGTTTTTGTAAAAGATGTAAAAGAGATGAAGGAGATTATATCAGAAGCATGGGATGGGTTATGTAAAAAAATAAGTTTTGCTAAAAGCGGGATAGAAAAATTTTTAAAGGGCACCCCATATTATATGAAGTTGTGCGGATAACTATAAAATTTAGTAACCTTTTTTGCCTTCAAGATAAAATCTTTTAATCTTTTCTCATCTTTTTTCCCTCTTTCTGCTTCAACACCACTTATCACATCTACTGCATAAGGTTTTACTTGAGAGATAGCTTCAAGCACATTTTCTGGATTTAGTCCTCCTGCAAGTATAAGTGGAATATCTATGGAGTTTCTTATCTGAGCGGCAGTGGACCAATCAATCCTTTTCCCTGTGCCTGCAGGCATAGAAGATGAGACAGCATCAAGAACAACAGCATCTACTCCCATATCTTTCAGTATATTGCATAATCTAATAGGATCCTGAATCTGGGATATGGGCTTATTGGTTTCCACAGAAAATCTTATTGCCTTTATTACTTTTATTTTTAAGGACTTGATCTTACTAACAAGTCTTTTTGTCTCATCTATTGGCTCATTTCCATGTAACTGGATTACATCAGGCCTTAATAGATTTGCTATTTCTATCACTTTATTATATTCATCACCAACTACGCATACCTTTGATACAAAGGGTGGCACCTTTTCCATAAGTTCATCAGCCCTCTTTATGTCCAAATTCCATGGCACAGGCACAGGATACTCTACCACAAAACCAATAGCATCTGCGCCATATTTAACACAGAGATTTATATCTTCTTCATTAGTTGTTCCGCATATCTTTACTTTCACCATCCCATCCCACCAATATAAGACTGTTTAAAAATTTCTTTATATCTTCTGCCATCATAACAGCTGTTCCAATAAGGACTGCATCTGCACCAGCTTTTTTTACCTTCTCCACATCATCCAAGGAGCTAATAGAGCTTTCACTTACAATAGGACAATCTTTAGGACAAAGTTTTATGAGTCTTTCTGTAACCTCAACTCCTGCATCATCTGTTTCAAGCACTTTTATATCTCTGTTATTTATACCTAAAAGATCAAATTCTATATCCTCTATCTTCTTTAGATCGTCTTCAGAATGAATTTCTAAGAGTATCTCTATTTCATAACTCTTTGCCGCATAGGCAAGTTCTTCGATCTCTTTTTTGTTTAATATTGAGGCAATAATTAAAACAGCATCTGCACCAGCCTTTTTTGATTCCTTTATCTGAATTTTATCTCTTATAAAGTCCTTGTGAAGTATAGGCACAGAAACAGAAGATGATACTTTTTTAAGTAGATCCATACTACCACCAAAATGAACAGGCTCTGTTACAACACTTATACCAGCTACAGGACATTTCTCCATCTCTTTTACAACTCTTATGGGATCCCTTCCTCTAAGGAGATCTCCTGCCTTTTTTGATCTTATCTTAAGCTCAGATATTACAGGAAAAAACTTTTGTTTTTGCCTTGATTTTATGCTTTTTACTAAAGACATACTTAAAACCTATTTGAATAAGAAATAAGTTCTTCCAGCTTTTTCATCGCAGCCCCAGACTCTATAAGCTTGTTTGCCTTTTCTATTCCATCTTTAATGTTAGGGACATCTCCACTTACATAAAGGGTTGCAGCACAATTTAATACCAAGAAATCTTTTTTTGCCCCTTTTTCCTTTCCTGAAAATATATCCCTTATTATTTTTGCATTATATTCAGGGCCACCTCCTGCAAGTTCTTCCAAATTGCACCTTCTTAAGCCAAAGTCTTCTGGCACAATCTCATATCTTTTTACTTTTCCTTCTTTTATTTCAGCTACAGAGGTCCTTCCTGCCAAGGAGATCTCATCCAGTCCATCTAGACCATGTGCAACAATAGCATGTCTAAAATCCATCTTAGAGACCACATCTCCTACCATTGGAACGAGCTCTGATTTGTAAACTCCCATCATATGATTTTTGGCACCAGCAGGATTTATAAGAGGACCTATTATGGTAAAAAATATTGTTTTTATTCCAAGCTGTTCTTCAGGTACAAATACCTTCATCATTACTGGATGAAAGTTTGGTGCATAGAGAAAGCATATACCTATGTTATCTAAAAGCTCTGATGCGTGCTCAGGCTTAAGATCTATCTTTATTCCCAATGCCTCAAGCACATCTGCACTACCTGAAGAGGAAGATATAGACCTGCTTCCATGTTTTACCACAGGCACTCCTGCAGATGCAGTAAGTATTGCATTTGCTGTGCTCACATTAAATGTGGGAAATCCTCCACCAGTTCCACACGTATCAGTGAGTCTTTCAGCAGGAAAAGAGGTTTTTAAAGGAATACAGTGCTTTCTCATCGCCTGGGCAATCCATGCCACTTCTTTTGTGCTTGGACCTTTTGTTATAAGGCTGACCAAAAATCCAGCAATCTGTGCATCTGTAAGTAGATTTTTGTTTATAGCTTCTATAAAAGAAAATATTTCATCCTGGCTCAGATCACTCCCCTGTGTAAGCTTTGAAAGCACGCTCTTTGCTATGTTTTTTCCTTTCTCAGAAACTTTTTCTGGAACTGTTTTATACATTGGTGGCATAATATTTTCTGAAAGATCAAAAAACTTATAAGTCTTAAACGCCATCATTGTTATAGTATGAAGGAGCCCATCAATCTTTTGAAACTTATCAGTAACGATATCTGAGACATTTTCATATTCCTTTACCTGGATCTTTACTAAAAGATCATATTCTCCTGTAATAGAAAACACCTCTTTTACCTCTTCAAATGCCCCTAAGCTTAAGGCAACCTCTTGAACCTTTCCTTTTTCTACTTTAATAAGCACAAATGCTGTTATCATTTATTTTTCTCCTAATATCTTTTCATTGGCAAGATGTTCTATGAGCAATTCCTAATTTTTAACTGTTCCCATTAGCTCTTCGTTACAACTTGTAAAACGCTTATCAAGTGATTGTAATAGCGTGGGTCTCAAAAAAGCCCTCCCCTAACAGTTTGCGGATGCCCTATGCCCTAACTAGCATATAAAAACAGTATGCCTTAGATTAAGGATTTTATCAAGGAGTTAATTTTAAAGTTGGAATCTTACTGTTGTTCTTATCACAGGTGCAAGGGGTGATAAAAAATCTATGAAGCCCTACATTTTCGGTGTTGCTTGTACTTTGTGTGCATTTTTGCAATTTATTTCAAAGCATTTACTTCCTCATCAAGCAGAGATGGCCTATGTAAATAAAAACCTTGTAGATATACTTTATCAAAAGATATACCTGTATTTTCTGAAACTTCCTTTAGTTTGTTTATTATTTCTTCACTATCAACATATTCATAAACCAAATCCAACTCAAACACCCTTGCAAATTCCGACATTGTTATGGCTATATTTTTATAGACTTCTGATTCAGGAAGTTTTCTCACAATTGAACCGTCAATTTTTAATGTCTTAACAAGATTCCTCTCTTTTAAACTTCCAATTAATTCAAAGTTAGTATATCCCGCTCCAAAATCATCAATTGCAAGATATACTTTAGACCCTTTAATGTAATCAAAAATATCTTTATTCATAACAACACTATATTCTGTAATTTCTATATCTAATTCAATATTATTTTTATTACATTCATCAGCTAAAATTTTTAATGCATAAATAACACTATTTGAATTTAATGAATCAGGATATATATTAACCGATATTTTATTTGTAAGTTTTTTAATTTTATCTATATTTTCAGCAAGTTTTACATACATCACTTCATCTAATTTATTCATTAATTTCTCTTTTTCTAATATTTTTAGAAAGTTATAGACAGGTATATATTTATTATTTTGATCTTTAACCCTACCAAGAACTTCAAGATATTTTTTATTTAAATTTAAATCATAAATCCATTGAACAAAAATATCTACATCTTTATTTAAGACTTTTTCAATTACACATTTTTTAATTCTGAGATTGTCTCTAACAGTTTTAATTAATTCTCCAAAATCTTCATAAAAATCTTCATATAAATCTTTGACAATAATCAATCTTAAATCGTCTTTAGTTTCTTTTAACAGTTCTTCTTTAGTAACTTCTATAGCTTCTATCAACTCTTCATGGGTATAATCATTGAAAAATTGTGAATCCATTTTTATCACCGCAAATATAGGTCCTTCAGCAGAAAGATATGTGTCAGATATTTTTTGTGCTAATTTTTCTAAATTTTTTAAGATGAGATCAAGCAATTTTGCAAAACATGGATCCTTTTTATCCATAAACAAAATCAACTCTCTTTCCTCATTTAACCACTCATAAAAAATGTTATGGCTTAAAAATTTAGACAATAGATTTTCTATCTCTATGATTACTTTTTTGGTGTATTTAGATTCTTTTAATCTTTGTAAAAGTATTACTCCATATTTATCTCTTTCATGTTTGTCTACTAATATTTTTGAAATTATTTTATATTTATTGTTACTCCATTCATCATAAATTTTTTCATAATCATATACCAATTTATTGATGTTGGTTACTAATTCCTGTGTATTAGAGATAGCTTCTAAAAAATTTTTTAATTCCAACGATGACAAAATTTCATTTATATTATCATGAATCAGTTTATGAGTAAGTTGTATTTCAAGTTTTTTATCTTCATTACCATAGCACATTATATAAAAACCTAAACTATTCAAGTTTTTTGCAACTTCGCAAGTTGTATGAGATTCAAGACATATACCTAATTTTTTATTTTCATAGTAAGATTCAATACTCAATAATACAGAATCTATTTTTTCTACTAATAAATTACTAATTTCATAATCTGTATCATTAAGAAAGTTTCTTGCATTCTGTAAGTATGTTTCTATATATAATTTTGCGGTTGCCTCTTCCAAAAGTTCTTTTAATTTTTTTATCATTATTTCAGAAATTTCTAACTCCTTCCTGTATTCTTTAAGTAAAGAAGCATAAAGATCTATATTTTTAAATAATGCAACCTTTCCTATACCCAGATTAAAATGCTTTTTTGCAACTCCATATAGTATATCAAAAGCTTTTTTTTCTTCGGATTTATTAAGTAATTCAAAGAGAGTATAAATTACTTTAATCTGTTTTTCCCCTAAATCATCAAGGATTGCCTTAGAGGTAAAGTATTTTGAAGTATGAGTATCAGAAAGCAGTACAGAAAAAAATTGATTAAAAATTATTATACCAATTTCTTGAAAATTTTTTTCATTAAGCATAAGACTCCTCTTTAGCTCACTATTTCTATTGAATCACCTTATCGAAAAAATGACTAATGTCAACTTAAATGGAGGCTACTTAAAAGCTATTTAAAACACCCTCCACTCCTAAGTTCCCATTTCCTCACTCTTTTGCATGAACCTTTTATTCCACACTATTCATTAAAACAAGTTCTAAACAGGACTAGAGTAATTTAATATCATCATGGGAATATGTGGGAAAACAGCAGAAAAGGATTTTTAGAAGGAGATCTCTTATAAAGGTCTTTGCAACATCTTTTCATATAATTCTATGTACTTTTTTGCACATTCTTTGTGATTAAACCTCTCTTTTGCCTGCATCATAATTCTTCGTATATTTGACGTTTTTATATTTTTTGGCATTTTATAAAATCTCATTGCCTCATCTATTGCCCAGAAAAGCCCCTGTGAGTCAAAATATTTAAATACAAAGCCATTTCCAATATTGTTATAAGGATCCAAATGTTCCACTGTATCATGTAATCCCCCTGTATCATGAACCACAGGAAGAGATCCATATTTTTGTGCTATCATCTGAGGAAGGCCACATGGCTCAAATGATGAGGGCATTAAAATAAAATCTGATGCAGCAAAGGCAAGCCTTGCTAGATCTTCATCAAAGTTACAGACAGCAACTCTATTATGAAACCCATGAAAATTTACTATATTTTTAAATACATCAAAAAATGAACCGTCTGCAACAAATACAATCTCTAAATTATCGTCCCAATACTTTGAGACCACCTCATATAAAATATCAGCTAAAAGCTGACATCCCTTTTGCACAGGATCAAGCCTAGAAGGCCAAAAAAATAGAGGTGCATTTTCGTCTACAATAAGCCCCAACCTCTTTTGAAGCCAAATCTTATTTTCCCGTTTTCCACTTACAAAATCCCTTGCTGTATAATTTCTTACAATTGCCTTATCTGTGGATGGATTAAATGACTCATCAGGTGCATTCAATATACCTACAGCACACCCTGCATAATATTTGTTTTTTATTTCCTGTCTTACAGTATGTCTAATAATGTCGTGATGCCCTTCCACTATTTCTTTTAAAAATGTTTGGCTCACTGTATTTATAAAATGAGATGCAAAGATACCTGTGGTTAACAGATCAACTCGATTGTTATTTCTAGATTCTTCATAATTTACTGGCATCCTCTCAAAATAGAGATTCTCCCAAAACTCTGCTGCATCTATACCGTTATTTTCAATCTCTTCAACAGTGGTTAAGAGTGTATGGATATTGTGTATGGTAAAAAGGACTGGAATCTTCATTTTTCTCAAATATGCTGGAATTAACCCAGTCATCCAGTCGTTGCAATGGACCAGATCTGGCTTCACCCTTAAAATTATATTATTAATTACCTCACGCTGAAATACCAAAGACACTTTTAGATTATCATACTCATATAAGGAATATATACCTTTTTTATAATAAAAAGCCCTGTCTCGTGCGAGATGTATGCGTTGTTCACAGAGATTTTCCATGTAAACCTGAAGCTGTTCATTATACAGTTTTTTAATTATATTTTGTCTTTTTGTATATATTCTTCTATAATCAGGTATTGCAATGTGTATATCAACACCCATATTAAATAATTCTTTAATCAACATAGCTGACACATCAGCAAGTCCCCCTGCCTTTGCTGATAGATAACTGGCAAGAATGCCGCTACCCTCAGGCAAAGATGTCACCTCTGGAGTGACGATGAGGAGGCGAGGTGATGTCTTAAAAATAAAGGATGTTTTCATAATAAAATTCCCCCTCCTTCTATAAAAAAACTATTCTGACCATTTTATAAAATGGGGACTGAAAACTAAATAATCATCTCCTTTTGGAACTATCCTTGCGTTAAATCCATAACGTCCAGACATACCACATTTAACCTTACACTTATAAATATATAAACCTTCTTCTGCTTCCTGATACACATCCATGGTAATCACTTCACTCTTTTCTATCTCTTCATATCCTTTAAATTTCCCTAAATAGAGCTCAACACTTACATCAGAGGGACTTAATTCTCCTAAATACACTTCAACAACTACTTCAAATTCTTGTCCTACTCTAAAATAAGATGGCCCCATTTTCATTGGTTTTCCAATTTTAATCTTATCCCAATGTTTTTTTAATTTTTTTCTCTGCTGAACAATATTTCTTAATTTCTCAAAATTATTATTCATTAATTCAAAATAATTGGCTGAAGCCTTTGAATAATAATTATTCACATAGTCTTTGATCATCCTCTTTGCAGAAAAATTCACAATTCCTACTTTCATTGATTCTTTCATCATGTGAACCCACAGGTGGGGTATATCCCCTCTCCTGTTTTGATAAAATAGAGGAATAATATCTTCCTCTAAAGTATTATACAGGGCCTGGGCCTCTACCTCATCTTGATAAACTGGGTCATTATATTCTTTTCCGCCACCAATCTCCCATCCCCTATCTTCTCTGTATGCCTCACACCACCATCCATCTAACACACTACAATTTAACACTCCATTTATTGCTGCCTTCATACCTGAAGTACCACATGCCTCAAAGGGTCTTCTAGGAGTATTGAGCCATACATCTACTCCTTGAACAAGATGTCTTGCAATATTTATATCATAGTTTTCTAAAAATATAAATCTATGTCTCACATCATTATCTCTACCAAATTCCACTATTTGTTTAATGAAATTTTTTCCCTCCTCATCCTTTGGATGAGCCTTCCCAGCAAATACAAATTGCACAGGATACTGCTTCGAGGTAATCAACCTTTTCAATCTTTCGCTATCTTTTAAAAGTAATGTTGCCCTTTTATATCCTGTAAAACGTCTGGCAAATCCAATGGTCAATACATCTGGATCAAAAACACTTCCCACCTCGTCTAAGATATGTTGAGGGGCATTTCTTCTAGCATACTGTTTTCGCATCATATATCTGCAAAATCTAATTAATCTCGCACGACTAAGCTCCCTTGCTCGCCAAAGCTCTTCTTCATAAATTCTATCAATCCCTTCTTTAATAGCTTCCTCACTCTCTAGATACCATTTTGGAGCTATATATCTTTCAAAAAGAAGATGATTTTCAATAGATATCCAGGAGGTTACATGAACACCATTGGTCACATGTTTTATTGGCACCTCTTCTAAGGGCCTATCTGGCCATACATGATGCCACATCCTTCTTGCAACATGCCCATGAAGCTTACTTACACCATTACAATATTGTGTAAATCTCAAACCAAAAGTAAACATACAAAACTTGCTTGAAGGATCATACTTCCATCCCTTTTGTCCCCATGAGATGATCTCTTCAACAGGCACGTGAAATATTTCTGTATATGGCTCTAGATATGGCCTGACCATATTTACATCAAACCTATCATAACCAGCTGCCACTGGAGTATGTGTAGTAAATACATTGGTCCTTGGCAAAAATTCCATTGCCTCTTCTAATGTAAGGTTCAAGTGCCTTATAATCTGGGCAAGGCGTTCAATACACACAAAGGAACAATGACCCTCATTTAAATGACATACTGTTGGAAACATCCCTAGCTTCTCCAGCAGCTTCATTCCTCCAATGCCAAGTAAAATCTCCTGTGCTATCCTTATGTGAGGCTCACCTGCATACAACCTTGAAGTTATCTCCCGTATTTCTGGTGGATTATCCATAAGATTAGTATCAAGCAAGTAGAGTTCAACTCTACCAACATCGATCCTCCATGCCCTTGCTTTAATAAGTCCCATGGGAGATGGGATCTCTATATAAATCTTATTACCATTTTGATCTCTGACCCTTTTTATAGGAAGGTAAAAAATATCTGTTTCAGGATATTCTTCCATCTGCCAACCATCATTGGTCAAAAATTGTCTAAAATAGCCATACCGATAAAATAAGCCAACAGCTACCAGGGGCAAGGAAAAATCAGATGCTGCCTTTAAATGGTCACCTGACAATATCCCAAGACCCCCTGAAAAAATTGGAAGACTCTCATGAATCCCATATTCCATTGAAAAATATGCAATGGTAGTCCCTCCAGGAAGCCCTAATTCTTCAGGAGACTTCTTAGTTAACACCTCTTTGTCAAATTGTTCCCTAACTTCTTCTAATTGCTTAAGAAGGGACTCATTTGCTGCCAACCTCTCAAGTTCATGTTGAGAAACAAGATCACAAAACAACTTCAGTGGATTTTGACCTGCCTCCCTCCATTTTTCTGGACCTCCACGCCTTAAAACATCTAATGCCTCAATCCGCCAAGACCACCAAAGATTATCCACCAATGTCTCGTAAAATTTTAATTTTTCTGGGACCCTGGGATATACATGGAACGACTTAAGATTCTTCATATTTTCCCTCTTTTGCTTTTTTCAATTTATTTAAAACCCTATATAATTCACTAACACCCCACGCCTGTGCCAAACATCCCCTCTGATTGTGAGGTGCATCCCCATCCATAATCTCTGGAATATGGCCAACACATCCAGAATTCAATATGGTCTTTGATGAGCTTAGCAAACTCAAACAAAAATCAATACTCTCTATTCCATAACATCTAAAATACCCTTCTACAAACAAAGGAAACATCCAGGTCCATGCTGTGCCATTGTGATATGCTGGTTTTCGCATTGTGTCTTCATCTCCCACATATTTGCCTTTATAAGGATAAGTCTCATCTACAGCCCCTTTTGGGATTGAACGCAATGGAAACTTCACTCTTTTGTCAGCAAGGGACCTTATACCACCAGGAATTATAAGAATAGCAGCTGCATCTAAAGTGGAAGCCATTATTTTTTTATCATCTACTAACTGAAGGGTGATTGCAAGCAATTGGTTTGGTCTGAGATGATCGTCTGGTTTTGCTATTTTTGCTTCTTGAAACCCACAGGTGTGCAGACAATCTGAAAGATAACCTATCTCGTCATTATAATATAACTTTGTAACAACTTGTTTAAGTTTATTTGACATTATTTCCCATGTCAAATCTTTTACACAAAAATTATTTTCTGGATCTATTTTTTCAATAAGTCTTAATGAACTATACCAGAGTGCCTGAATTTCTATTGGATATCCTTCTCTTGGAGTGCATGCTGGATAATTGGTATCCATCCATGTAAAATGTGGTGGACTGTATATTAAATAGCTTGAGTTATCCATTTTTATATTATTTTCTGTACCTTTTATGTAATTTGTCACAATTGAAATAATAATATCCTTTAAAGATCTCTCTCCCACCTTAGTTTCTAAAACAGACAGACCTTTCTTCTCTACTAATTCTTTCACAACAATACAATACCACAGCGGAGCATCAGAGGTATCCCTATTTAACGGCACGCTTGCTTTAATCAAATTAGGCAGTGTACCATTTTTTTCATACCTCCCAAAATACTTTAATATATCTAAAGCAAGCTCATATTCTCCATCTTCAATCAGTGCCCTTGTATAGATTAGAGAATCTCTACCCCAATCCAAAAACCACGGAAAACCAGCAACAACGCTAGATGAGATTTCATTTTTTACTAAAAATTTCTCCATTGCCTTTTTTAGACCTTGAGAATATGTATATCTTTTCTCTTGCATCACATATGGAGAGCATCCTTTAAATTCAATCTCTTTATTTACAGCTGCAACTAAACAAAATCCTTCTCCATCTCTTACATTTACTTCAAAATATCCTGGACTAAACAGATCATTATAAGGGTCCAATCCCCGCTCTTGATCCTTTTTAAGATGCACCATGTAGTTCCACTCTGGCTCAATGACAAATCTTCCCTTTGACACAGCCATGTTTAGCCTTGCATGGGATACAGGATTAAATGAAAAACCATTGTCTATTTTTTGTACGGCATTAGGAAAAGTGGTTTCAGGCCCTAAATATGCCTTTGTATTTTCATGATGAGACCTGCACTCTATATCAGGTCTTAAAATTATCTTTACATCATTTTTCTCTTCACTATCTTGTTTTGCCAAAAATCTATAAAATTTTAGCTTAACTTCATTGTCACTATTAGATAGCTCTATGGTAATTGCTAGATGTATGTGTTTACCAATACCTGTTGGTACATAAAAATCCCACCTTGCTCTATTTTCAAAATCAAAATAAAATCTCTGCATAAGACCTTTATTTAAATATTCGCTATATCCCTGATGGACCACCCATATTCTTAGCCTTGTAAACATCACATATCTATCATCCAAATGATTTGGATTTGGGTTTGCAGAAAGTATTGCATTATACTTTGTATCAATCTGGGACCACCACACAGGAATATAACACAGAGATCCTCTTTTATTTGATGCAAGATATACAAAGTTTTCTTTCATTATCTCATATCTAAAAAATTTTGTCTTTATTTCATCGTCTATGAATTCTTCTAAAAACAGAATTGAACCCTGTTTTTTTTCTACAGCCTCACCATAACTAGTAATATTTAGCTCTCCAATCTGAGTCTCCTTTATTATCCTTTGAGGGAAATTGAATATAATAAAATGATATCCAGCATTGGATCTTAAAGACTTATCTGAAAATATTGTATTTTTATTGATCTTTATTTTAATGCGGAATGGATATTTATTTATAAATATCATAATTGATGCAAATGGAAACAACACTACTCTTTTTATATCCTCTGGATATTGCCATTTTACAACATGTGTTGTCAATTTTTTTAAAAATCCATAAGGATCTTCTAAAAATTTCCTTAAATACTTCTCTTCATCAATCAAAATATGGCCAAATCCTTTTAAATAACTCAAAATTCTATAGATCTTTTCCTTAGCAATTTGATTAATTACTTGCTTAGAAGTTACTTCTTTTGCATTACATAAATCATCAATTAGTGCTGCATCTTCTTTTTTAGGACTCAAACACAAAACTTCACCTGCATCTAGATCTATTTTATATTTCCCATCTTCCTTTATTAAATCCTTTTTTGCGCCTGTTATTAAATCATAAAATATGGTGTTATCATAAACTATATTAAAAAAGGCTGTCTTTGCATTAGATGTATCAAGATTGACAATTATTATTAGATAATCTTCTTGAGTTTGTGATTTTCTTATAGCTACAATCACCTCATTGGGACCTGATTCAATGAATGTTATATCTGTATCTTTAAAAAAAAGTGGATGGTGTTTGATGATTGTATTCAGCCGCTGAATATATTTCACTTGATTTTCAGGACTTCCCCAATTCAATGATGTAATTTCATGTACATTTATCTTTTCTTTACAAAACCATTCAACACCGCATGCAAATCCAAAACTTCCTGCATATGACAAAAGTGCACAAAGCCCATTTCTCATTTTAGAATAATCTTTTGAAACAGAAGCAAGCCTATTATTGTCATGTGTTTCTGAAAAATGCACCATTATCCCTTCTTGTTTTGAAACTGACGTGGCAAAATTAACATATGGAATTATTTGATCCTTTGTATAGTTTTGAAATAACTCTGAATAGGCCCAGTCATAAAGTCCATTTAAAAGGGATCTTGTAACCTCAATTGGCCCACCAAGGCCTTCTAGAAAAAATACAGTATCAGGAAATGACTCCCTTACCTTTGAAATAATATATTCCCAAACCTCAAAAGGTAGCATGTAACCTGCATCACCTCTAAAGCCATCTACTCCCCTTTCACACCATGTCAAAAATACATGAGCCATATATTCCCAAAGATCTTTTTTGGAATAGTCCAATTTGGTAAGATCTGCCCAAGTGACACCCCAGACAACAGGGACCTCTATCTCTCCATCAGCTGTTCTCTTAATCCACTCTGGATGCACATCATGTATCCTGGATCCCCATCCAGTGTGGTTTATGGGAATGTCCAGTATTAATAGGGCATCCCTTTTGTGTATCTCATCTGCAAGTTCCATAAATTGTTCAATGGGTGTCTTTTTTGGATCAAATTTGGCAAGTGCCCTCTCAACCTGATAAAAATCTAATACTGCATAGGGACTACCCATCTTACCAAGCTTTCTATAGGTTGTGGGCACAGGAAAAATGGGAAGAAGCTGAATGTATCTACATCCAAGCTCATATATTATGAAGTCTAATTCTTCTATCAAATCACGAAAAGTACCAGATGGCAAGATTACATGAAATCCCGCCTTTTCAAGTGTAGTTAAATCGTACTTAGCCATCCATTTAGTATCTTTTTTGGATGGACCAAAGAGTCTTACAAATGCATTGTATATGGTATTTGCACCAGATGTTATTGCAGGTTTTACATTTAAAATCACATTTGGACCCTCAGGCCATATTAGGTTATTATTTTTTTGATCATAAAAATAACATTTTGCTTCAAAATGACCTACTTCAAAAAGGGGCAGGGTAAGTATATATTTTTGATCATCCACCTTTTCCATGGCAATGTCATGCCAATCCATATAAAATTTTACCTCATTTCTCTCCACTCCTCTAATTATCTCTCTTCTCATTGTAGATGCATTTCCAAGATTTGTCCTTAAATATCCTTGACCTTCTCCAAATTTTTCCACTAAATTTAGCTCAAAAGTTATAGTATCCCCCGTAAATTTACAAAATCTTTCACCAGGTTGAGGATATTGTTTTATTTTATTAGTTACAACCATTTTCAAATTCCTTTTTTTTAAAATAAGAATATTCCATTTTATATAAGTTCTGTTCATGAAAGGATAATTGATTTTAATGATATTTTCAACAACTCTTTTCTAAATGTGATACTTGACTTCACAAAAAATTAGACCTATTCACGGTTTATCTCATTTTTTTGGTAGTAGTAATAATTTTTGTTAATATGATAAAATAATAAAAAATCAGAGGGAGAATCAAAAGGAGAATATAGATGGAAAACATTATTTCTACAGGGATCCCTGGGTTAGATGAGATATTAAATGGAGGACTTTTAAAAAAAAGGGCATATTTGCTCAGGGGAGGACCTGGAGTTGGAAAGACTACCTTTGGATTCCACTTTTTATTACAAGGGATTAAAGAAGGAGAACCAGTACTTTTTATAACCCTTGGGGAGCCAAAGGAACAACTTATAGCTAATGCCTCTATGCTCGGTCTTGATTTAGAGAAGGTAAACTTTTTAGATCTAAGTCCCTCCCCGGATTTTTTTGCACAAATAGAAAGTTATGACATATTTTCTCCAGCAGACGTAGAAAGAGAACCAGTAACCCAGAATATAATAGACGCAGTTGAGAAAATAAAGCCCAAAAGGGTATTTATAGATTCTATGACCCAATTTAGATATTTGGCTCCTGATACATACCAATTTAGAAAACAAGTGCTCAGTTTTATTAGGTACTTAACTCAAAATGATGCTACAGTGTTGTTTACCTCAGAGGCAAGTGGTGAGGCCCCTGACGATGATTTAATGTTTTTATCTGATGGGATAATTAATTTGATTAGTAAAGAAAATACGCGATATGTTTGTGTATCAAAGCTTAGAGGTGGAAATTTTCTCTCTGGTCTCCATTCATATGTCATAAAACATGGTGGAGTAACAGTATATCCCCGTCTAATCCCAGAGGACTATGGTATTGAGTTTAAACACGAAATACTGTCATCAGGTATTCCAGAAATAGATCAAATGTTACATGGCGGTTTAGAAAGGGGGACCACTACCATTATCTCAGGGCCTTCAGGTGTAGGTAAGTCAACATTTTCTATGGTATTTTTAAAAGAGGCTGCAGGTAGAGGTGAAAATTCTGTAATCTATTCATTTGAAGAAACAGAAGAAAAAATCTTGAGTAGATGTGAATCAGTAAACATCCCTGCTAGGGCAATGGTTAAAAACGGAAGATTAAAGATAAGACATATTGAACCATTAACAATACTGCCAGAAGAGTTTGCCAATGTAGTTAGACAAGACGTTGTTGGATACGGAGCCAAAGTTGTGTCAATAGACTCCACCTCAGGATTTGAAGTTTCAATTGGTGGTGAAAACCCACGTGAACACTTACATGCTATTTGTAGATATTTGACCCATATGGGTGTGATGGTGTTATTGCCAACTGAGATCAAAGAAATTACAGGGACATTTAAAATCACAGATCATCATATAAGCTACTTAGCAGATAATATTATTTATTTAAGATACTTAGAAATTAAAGGACAACTGAAAAGGGCAGTAGGGGTACTTAAAAAGAGACTGTCTGATTTTGAAAAGACCTTACGAGAATATGAAATAACAAAATATGGCATAAAAGTAGGAGAACCCCTCACCAATTTAAGAAATATCTTGTCAGGGACTCCTGTTTTTATAACACAAGAGAGGGATTCATAATGAATTATGAAAAAAAGATACTTATAATTGGGAAAAATAAAAGGAACAATGAATTACTTTGTGATTTTTTAAAAAAAAATAGCATATTATCCAATGGTCTTACAGATTTGCAACAAGCCAATGAAAAAATAAAAAATGATAAAGAAATCCATTTGGTACTTGTGGATGTGTCTGGATATGATAGATCAATCTGGAATTTTTTAAGTATCCTTTTTGAAAATAGAGTGCCATTTTTGGTAATATATCCTCCTCAACATACCCAAAGAACTTCTCCTCCCCCTGGTTCCCACGGGGTATTGACTAAGCCTTTAAATCCAAAGGTACTTCTTTCTCTGGTGAAAAATCTTCTTGAGGGAGAATAAAATGAAGATAGGTATATTGGTACATAATAAGAATAATAAAAATCTTCTTTTTGATTTGATAGGGAAAAAATATGAGCTCATGGAAATAAAAAGGGATTCTGATTTATATGAGGATCTAGATTTAATAATTGTGGATGGACTAAACATGAATAAATTTAAAGAAAAGATCAAATCCAGAAAATCAGCTGAAGCTCCTGTTTTTTTACCTGTTTTACTTGTAACAAACAGAGAAAACGTAAAATATATAACGAGTCAGTTATGGATAATAATTGATGAATTAATATTAACACCCATAGAAAAGGTTGAGCTAGCAGCAAGAATAGAAATCCTTTTAAGAGCCAGAAATTTGAGTACCATGTGCCAAAACCTCGCCATTACTGATCCACTGACTGGTCTATACAATAGAAGACATTTTTTTAAACTGGCTGAGATAGAAATATCAAAGTTAAAAAGAAATAAAAGACCATGTTCCTGTTTTATGATAGACATTGATAATTTTAAAAGTATAAATGACACGTATGGACATATTGTTGGTGACAAGGTATTGTTAGAGGTTGGTAAAAGGGTAAAGCAAGGGATTAGAGACTATGATATACTTGCAAGATATGGTGGAGAGGAATTTATTGTTTTTTTACCTGAAATAGATCTAGATAAGGCTGTAGGTGTTGCAGAAAGAATTAGAAAAAATATAGCCAGCTCAAAAATAGAAATAAATGATGAAGTAAAAATACCTGTAACTGTTAGCATTGGAGTGGCATCTGCAAAAGGAGAGGATGTAATACTTGATAAACTAATAAAGAATGCGGATAAGGCACTATATCTGGCCAAGTATGAAGGTAAAAACAGAGTCACTGTTATTAATTATGTAAAGAGTAATTTATGTAGTAATTCGCTAAGTTCATAAATAGTAAAAGGCTTCTGCAAAAATTTATGTTTGCCATTAAAGAGTCCTAGATAGTCAAGTGCATCAGGAGAATAACCAGACATATAAATTACTTTTATATCTGGACAATATTCTTTTAAAATATCAGCGACTTTATTTCCATCCATGTGAGGCATAATTAAATCTGTTAAAAGGAGATCAAACTTTTCACCTCTTTCTTTTACCAAGTTTAGTGCTTCTATACCATCTTCTACAGAGACTACTTCATATCCTGTATAAGATAGTAACTCCTCTATCATTTTCCTTACTAAATCATCGTCTTCAACTACCAAAATCCTTTTGGGCTCTTTAGCAAAAAACCACTTTTTTATATCCTTAGGTTTATGTCTTACAGATCCTTCAATTTTTGGTAAATAGATCCTAAAAATAGTACCTTTCCCAATCTCTGAACACACATCAATTTTGCCACCCCATTGAGTGACAATTTTATATACAGTTGAAAGTCCCAACCCTGTGCCCTTTCCTTTTTCCTTGGTTGTAAAAAAGGGCTCAAAGATTTTATCAATAACATCAGAGGGGATTCCCTTACCTGTATCAGCAATACTCATTAACACATATTCACCTGGTTTTAATCCAAGATGTTTACTGGAGTATTCGTCCAATTTTACATTCTTTGTTTCAATAATGAGTTTCCCACCTTTAGGCATGGCATCCTTTGCATTCACTGCCAAATTTAATATAACTTGTTCTATCTGCCCTGGATCCACAAATATATCATCTAGATCATCTGCAAGTGAAAGTTCTAAAGTGACATCTACTCCTATGATCATTTTTAACATATTTTTTAACTTATTAATCAACACATTTAAATTTACACGTTGTGGTTCCATTGGGCGTTTTCTGGAAAATGCAAGAAGCTGTCTGGTTAGTGTACTAGCCCTTTCCCCTGCTTTAACTATCTCTTCAATTTTATTCCTTTTTGGATCCTCTTGTTCTATCTGGTTTAATAATATCTCTCCATAACCAAGGATTACACCTAAGATGTTATTAAAATCGTGGGCCACACCTGCTGTTAATCTTCCAATGGCTTCCATTTTTTGTGCTTGAATAAATTGTTCTTCAAGTAGTTTTTTATTTTTTCTTTCGGTTTCAGCCTCTAAACGAGCATTTAATATTGGAGCTATATAATCACATATTATTTTAAGTAACTCTATATCTTCTTTTAAATAGCCCCCCTCTTTATTTGCTACAACCATGTTTCCTACCAGTTTTTTACCATATAAAATAGGTACTCCCAATACATTTGAGACTGTCACATGGCTATCAGGAACCTCAAAGGGCTCATTACTACAAAATACATCCCTATTGAGTAAAGTCCTTCCCAAAATCTTTTGCCAAGACTCCCTTGGAAAAACCAAATTATTATTATCTATTTTATCATTATATCGGACATCTTCAGTTACAGAATAGCACACATAATTGCCCTTTTCATCAATGTAACCAAATACTCCCATACCACTGCTTAAATATCTTAAAATTATATGCAAAGTATGTTTATAAACACTGTTGTCAGGATATATGAGAAACATCCTGGCTATTTCATTTCTAATCCTTAATTCTTTCTCAGAGTTTCTCAAAGAATCCTCTAAAGCTATCCTTTCTGTAATATCCCACATGACAATTAGCAGTGAAGGATTCTCCCTATACACAACATTCGATGCCATTAAACTAAACCACCTTTCCCCTAAATCCCAACATATTTTCACTTCAACAGAACCACTTTTTGCACCCGTGGAGATTTGTTTTAGATAATCTTTCAGGATACTTTTATGCTCACTACAAACTAAATCAAAAAAGTTTATATTCTCTAATTTATTATTATCAAGAATACTTAAAAATCTTGAATTTGCATACACTATTTTGTTATTTTGAAGTATCAAAACCCACGCAGGAGAAGCCTCTGTCAAGGCATGGTATCTCTCTTCTGACTCCATTGAGAGCCGTCGTGTCCTAAGCAAGATCTCTACTCTGGCTAATAATTCAATCTTTCTAATTGGTGTAAATATCATCTCATCTATTGTGCTCCACAAATGTCTAGTTACAATTTTTAAGTCTTTAAGATTTGTTACAAATAAAATTGGCAAAAATAGAGGACTTTCTGACTTCTTTTTTATCTTTATTTTTTCAAAATAAGTATCCAGAGAATAACCATCTACAATTATCAAATCAAAAACATCCTCAAATAATTTCGCATCATTGGAAGCAACAACTTCATATTTGTCTTTAAATTCATCTAAATAGGTTAAGAGTTGGTTTCTATTTTCTTTATGTTTCAAAAGTAGTAAGATTCTACTTTTGTTATACATTGTTATTATGTCCTTTAAAATTTGCCTTCTATTTAGTATAAACACATTGTTTTTTTAATTAACATACTCATGAGACCAAGGTTTTTAATCTTTCTATTAATAACTTTTTGCCTTTAACTTTTTATTATTCAGGTCCATAACACCTATAGGGCTCATTATAACTATAATGCTTTACAACCTCTTCATAATCATCAAACCAATAGGCATTGGGATTTTTCTTAAACACCAAAAAATCTCCACTCTGAACTTCTTCTGCTGATCTATGATATCTAAAATATATTTCTTCATTGGATTGGGATACTACTTCAATCTTTCCACTTTCATGGGACATAACCAGCCTCGCCCTTTTGGCTAGGCCAGAACATTTTATTTGAGCCTTTTGAAAAATCTCTAATGCCCTTTCCACTGGAACAGCATAACCTTTATTTCCAATTGTTGGCCTACATATAAACACATAATATGGTGTTATACCTGTAAAAGAAAGCTTACGAAAAAGTTCTGCTAATGTATCTTCATTATCGTTTACACCTTTTAACATAGGAGTTTGATTTGCTAAGATAGCCCCAGCTTTAATTAAAAGGCTAGCTGCTTTTAAGGATTTTTCTGATAATTCATTTGGATGATTAAAATGGGTCATAATATACATTCTTTTGTGTGGTAAACTGTACTCTTTAATCATTGTAAGTAACTGGGGATCCTCTAATATCCTATTAGGATTATATGCAAGCATCTTGCTTCCTATTCTAATAATATGCACATGGTCAATCTGACGCAATCTGGATACAACATCTTTTAACTTAGATGTGGGAAGCATTAATCCATCACCACCAGTAATTAATACATTTGTTATTTCTTTGTGCTTTTCTATGTATTTAATGGCTTCATCTAGATCTTTTAATGTGTCTTCAGTTGGTAATATAAAAAGCCTTTTTCTAAAACAAAACCTGCAATATCCAGCGCATTCCCTACTCAGTAACATCACAACTGTGCTTTTGTATTTATGCTGAAGTCCAGTAAGTACTGTATATTTTTTTTCATTTGATGCATCATACCTTCCCCACTCTGTAAGCTCATGCTCTTGAGGAATAATTATCCTTTTGATTGGATCATTGGGATCATCCCAATTTATAAGTCCAAGATAGTGTTCATGGGCCTTAAACCTGAATTTTTCACAAACCTCCTCTACCTTTTTTAGATAATCATTTGGTATATTTGGAACCTGAGACAAAACTGTATAATATTTTCCAAACATAAAACACCCCTGTTGGTCTTATTTATATTGCGTTTATGGGATTGCATTTAATTTATTTTAAAAATTTAATCAAGTAATAAATATAGATGTGATGTAATTAAGGTCTTTGTTTTCATCAAGATACAAAATTAAAGATGTTATTTCAATTAGTCTCGCTTATAAAAAATCTATCTTCTAGCTTCAACAAAAAACATATTGGGACCTTAGGAAGCTAAATTCCCTCTATATATTTATTACAAGAGTAATCCCTAAATTAGATTGGACTTATAGATACAATTTCTAATATCTCTTCCACATCATACACTCTGCCTTTTCCAACTCCAGGACACTCTCTTGCAACTTGGTTCCATCTATCTTCATTTCTCAAATTTTTTAACCAGAAGGGATAAGCCTTGCATTGTCTTGGCCTTACTGGATAGATTAAACAACTATTATCTTTATAAAAGATACAGGATCCGTCGCTTAATTCTTTTATGCTGTATGAATCTTTATATGGATATAAATATTTTTTTTTAAATCGGGATTCATCAATCTTTAAAAACTCAGCAATTGCCTTTATTTCATCTGGTGCCACATAAACAGTTCCAGGCTCACCAGTGCAACATCTGCCACATCTTTGGCATTCAAACCTTAGTCCATTTTCAAAAAAATACTTCATTATCACAAATACCCTCTCACTAAATAATTTTCTTTTAACATATCAGTATCATACCTAAAATAACATTCTATCCCAGAATTTACCTCTTTTAAAATATTTCCTTCCATATCTTCAAAGGAGTATGTATTTGCAGAAATTTTAACTCTTACAAGTCCAGGCACCAATATCTCCAAATCCGCAGAACAATCCACTTTATGTCTAACTGAAATCATATATTTATTTGACGATATCTTTTTTATCACTTTAAAAACAATAGGATTTTTTTGTTTTGAAGGTGTTAGCACTGCAACTCTTCTATTTGGCAAGAAAAATCCAGTGTTACAAATTCTTGTTGTAGCGCTACTAAGCTCTTTTATATATTTATCTAATCTAAATCTTTTGTTTAATACATCGTTTATAGCAGTGGCGTATGTATCAACAACAGGTCCAAGATAAGATGAAGTCTTCATTCTACCTTCTATTTTTAATGAATCTATTTTATTTACTATAAACCATTTTAAATATTTTATTAGACAAAGATCTTCTGTGGAAAAAAAGGCACTGAATGGTTCATCTTCAAAATATTCCCATAAAATTTTATCTGGCCTCTGTTGTTCTTCAACAGCTATGCCTCTTATCTTATATAAAAATCTGCATGGATGTGTACAAAGCCCTTGATTTGCAGATCTATTATTTAGATACGCACTTAAATAACATCTACCAGATATTGCCAGACACATGGCGCCATGTATAAATGTTTCAAGTTCAATCTCTGGATTGTTTTTTCTTATGCTTTTTATGTTGTTTAGATTTAACTCCCTTGCAAGATTTATCCTTTTGATGCCCATCTCTTTCCAGAATGAAACAGAATATGAATTACATGTATTTGCCTGGGTTGAAAGATGAATGGGAATTTTAGGAAGATGCTTTTTGATTATTGAAATCACACCAATGTCTGCCGCAATTATTGCATCAACAGGCACATCTTCTAGTTGTTTTAAAAAATCCTCAAATCCTTTTATTTGATGATCATATAAATATGCATTTAAGCAAAGATAAATCCTTTTACCATAAAGGTGGACAAGGGATACTGCCTCTTTTATTTTATTTAATGAAAAATTTGCCCCTTTAGCCCTTAAACTAAAGCCTTGAGCACCAATATATACTGCGTCTGCACCATAGGTCAGGCACGTTATAAGCCTCTCCATATTTCCTGCAGGACACAAAAGCTCTGGTCTCAAATTCCAAGCCCCTTTTGTCTTCTATATTCTTTCATCTTTTCAACTAAGGCATAAGGTATTTTTAAATTTCCTTTGCCCTTACCCAAAAAGATGCCTTTTTTAACACTGCCATGAAAATCAGATCCACCACTAATTAGAAGACCCAATTCCTTGCATAGGTTTAAATATAATCTTTCTTGCTCTGGTGTGTGTTCTGAATAATATACTTCCATTCCATCTAAGCCAAAACCTTTAAGCCTGATAAGTTCATCTTTTAATGCATCAGGTCCTAAATTCAAAGAATAAGGATGGGCCAGGATCACCAATCCCCCTTCTTTTTTTATAATATCGATTGCCTTTTTGGGTGAAAATTTTGTTTTTGGGACATAGGCAAGACCATTTGGACCAATGTATTTTGTAAAGGCCTCATTTATATCTTTAACAACGCCCTTTTTTACCAAGACTCTCGCAATATGTGGCCTGCCAACTGTGGTACCATTCTTAACTATCTCAAGCACTTCTTCATATGTAATATCTATTCCAAGATTTTGAAGTTTTTTTATTATATCCTTGTTTCTTGAGTGCCTTTTATCACGTAAAAACTGAAGTTCAGCAGCAACGAACTTTGGATCTTTTGATATCCATAATCCCACTATATGCATCTGTCCATGGGGATATTCAACACTTAGCTCACATCCAGGGATAACTTCAACACCATACTTCTCCCCAGCCAAGCTGGCCTCTTTTAGGCCTTTTACTGTATCATGATCAGTTATGGCTATTGCCCTGAGTCCTTCTTGTTTGGCAAGTTTCACCACCTCTTCTGGGGAATATGTCCCATCAGATGCCGTGGTGTGCACATGAAGATCAACATAATCCATAAAAAACCCCTTTTTCATTTTCATTTTTTATAAGCAAAATACATTTGATCTTTTGTATTGAGTTATTTAATCTAAGTCAAATAAAAGCTAATGCTTAAAAAACAGGAGGAAAGAATATGGCGATTAATAAGGAATTATTGAAAATCCTCGCATGTCCCAAGTGTAAAGGAGATCTGGAATTAACAAAAAACGAAGATGGTCTTATTTGTCACAAATGTAAGCTGGTTTACCCCATAAAAGAAGAAATCCCCATTATGCTCATTGAAGAGGCCATAAACCTGGATGAGTTCTTAAAAGAGCACCAAGATTGACATCCTCCCCTTCCTTCAGGAAGGGGATTCCCTGTTTTATACAGGGAGCAGTACTTCCTTACAGGTTCCCGCTGGTTCCTGCTTCATCATATGCACCCTGGCATACTCCACAGGCTTAACTTCCCGCATGCCCTGCGGTAGGTAGCCCCTTGAAAGAATATTTATTGAGGCTACATG
>JAMOPG010000004.1 GCA_027064715.1 Desulfobacterales bacterium | reverse complement strand
ATAACCTGCAAATCCATGGGGGCTATTGGTAAAATAAAGTGCGGCTTCAAGAACTAATTCTGAAATTTTTGATATGGAATCTGTAGAAATAATCTCCTCTGCAAGCTCTGTGAGGGTCTTGTTTAGAACACTCTCTTCCTCAAGCCTGTTTTGAGTCTCAATAAACCAAGTAATATCATAACAAATACCAATTACTCGTTCAGGCCTGCCTTTATCGTGAGGAATGGCCTTTGCATTGACTTTTATCCATAGGTTTTTGCCATCTTTAAACTTAAAAAGACGCACGCCTTCGAATTTCCACCTTTTGCCTTCAATTACTTCTTTTATCAAATCATGAATATCTTTTTTCTCAGGAGAAAATAGGAAATTTAGAAGATCATCTAAAGTGAGAAAGTCTTCTTTACCAAGGCTTAAAGTTGTAAATATTGTATTAAATTTTAAGTTTTTTAGATCTAGCTCCCAACACCATGTTGGGACTAAACTCATGGCAAGTTCATAGCTGTCCCTTAACCTCTTTAGTTCTTCATTGGTTTCTGCAAGTCTAGTTCGCTCTAAAGCTTCTGTTTCGGCTAAATGGTGAAATTTTTCTTTGGTTTCAAAAAGATCTTTAAATAAAGTATTATAGGGGTTTGTCAATGTATTTACAATAATTGCCTTATAGATGAAGTAAAATGAGATAATTTTAAAAAAATGTCCAATCACATTTGATAAACCATAAACACTTACATAAAACGTAAAAGCAATTTCAGCACACATTGTAGTAAAAATGGCAAACATAATTAACTTAAATGTATATTTATTGAGATATTGTTGGTTTTTATGCAAAACTATCCCTCCACCCACTAAAATAAAACAGATAATATATTCACTTACTTTTTTAAAAAAAGTTAAGCCTTTGCCTTCAACATAACAATCTGGGAAAATAGGCCAAACGAAAATCGATAAAAAAATCATAGTACAAATAAGAAAATAGACTACAAAAGCAGTTTCTACCCTTAAACGTTTTTTGAAAAAAATTGGAGCAATAGCAAGAGAAATGCTTTCCAAATACCTTGCTCCAATCCAAAGTTGTATGGACAGATTTGCTCCATAATCTTTGAAAATACCCATTCCTTTATATGCCATGGTATGGGTTAAATCCAATATTCCAACAAAAAGATAAGCTATCCCTAAAAATAAAAAATAGTTCTTTTCACTGATTTTTCTTGTGTTCCACGCAATTAAAAAAGTAGTAAAACTAATAACTACACTAAACAATTCAACTGCTATATGAAATAAAAGAAAATTAAAATAATTGGCAATTATAAAACCAATACTAATTAATGTAATTAATAATAAAAATTCTATTATTCCATGTCTCGTTATATTAAAAATATTAGATTTTATTTTTTCCATAAGATTGTACCTAAAAGATTTTTATAATCTTTTTGCGTTGCAATTATCACTGCTACTGATCCTTATAATTATATTTGTCCATTAATCTGTAAAGCGTTGCTCTAGATATACCTAGTAATTTTGCAGCCTTTATTTTATTGTTTCCACTTTTTTTGATTGCTTCTTTAAGTTCATCCAATGTGATATTTTTTCTTTTTTTCTTTTTTGACCCTATCTCAATATTGTGATCAATTTGATTTTCTAATATATATTCTGGCAAATTTGAGGGCTCAATTATTTTTTTAGGAGAATCGATTGAATTGACTATCGCATATTGTATAGCATTTTGTAATTCTCTTATATTCCCTGGCCAATTATATTTTTTCAAAATTTCCATGGCAGAAGAAGAAATGTGGGGAGTATCAATATTAAACTCTGCAGAAAATTCTTTTAAAAAATGATTTATTAAAAGAGGAATATCTTCTTTTCTTTCCCTTAATGGTGGAAGTTCAATGGGAATTACTGAGATTCTATAAAAAAGGTCTTCCCTAAATCGACCTTCTTGTATCTCTTTTTTTAAATCCTTATTTGTGGCAGATATGATCCTAATATCCACCCTTACCTTTTTTTCATCCCCAAGTCTTTCAATTGTGTACGTTTGAATGGCTCTAAGAAGCTTGACCTGCATAGCTGGACTTACGTCTCCAATTTCATCTAAAAATAGGGTTCCACCATGGGCCATCTCGAATCTTCCCTTTTTGGTCTTAACTGCCCCGGTAAATGCGCCTTTTACATAACCGAACAACTCACTCTCAATGAGGGAATCGGGAAGTGCACCACAATTTACCGCTACAAAAGGCCCATTTTTCCTTGGACTGAGTTTGTGTATTGTTTGGGCAACTAATTCTTTGCCTGTTCCAGACTCACCTAATATCAAAACAGGAACTGATATCTTTGATACATTTTTAATCTGTGCATATAATTTTTGCATTTTGTCAGACGCACCAATAATTCCATAAAAGTTTGAGCCTTTAGTGGAAAGATTGGAAAAGATATCTTCTGTTATGTCATTAAAAACAACAGCAACCCCAAGTAACTTTTTCTCTTTATAGATAGGGGATACCTTTGTTTCTAAAAATTTATTGACTCCCTCTTTTGTGACTAATTTTACGTTATATTGAAGATACTCAAACTCTGGTAAGATAATGCCTTTATTAAAACTACATTTATTCCCACAAAAACCACCTTTGAACACTGAATGACAATCTCGTCCTATAACTTCATCTTTACTAAAACCAGTGATTTTTTCAGCTTCCTTATTCATAAAAATGATTTTACGGTGTATATCATGTGCCATAACAGCAACAGGAAGAGAATCTAATACATTTAACAAATTTTCATCCATATTGAGCACTCCCTACAACTATTACCCCAATATATGGTTAAAATATATTTTATTTATCAAAAAAAATGTATATCTTCAAGCATTGCTATTAACTAGATAATTTGCATAAATATTGCTTTTACTCAATAAGTCATTAACTCTGTAACCTACTTAAAGGCAAGAAAAAATAACAAAATGTTGTATATACATTTTAAAAGAGTGTTAATTATATTAATAGAAGGTTGACATCGGAAGTTGTATAAATCCTTCCATCGGAACACCAGCTATCTATATCAAAAACACCAGATTTATCTGTGAAGAGTGTCTTGCATGTCCAGATCCAAAGTTGTATTGCAAAAGCAACCATGTATGCAAGCCAAAAAACAAATATTCACTTTCTGGTTTCTACACCCCACGTGTGTATCTCTGTTCTTCTGCTCTTGAGGTTAATACCGCTGTTGCCTGTCTTGCTAGACTCGCTTATATCTTTACTTTAACTTCTATTTTTAGACTCTATACATGCATAGGCATTATGATTGTGAATAGATTCAAAGCTTTCCACCTCAACCCTAAACCACTTAATTAAAGGATGGTCTTTTAATTGAATGGCTACCCTCCTTACTACATCTTCTACAAAAACAGGATTTGCAAAAGCCTCTTCTGTAACATGTTTTTCATCTATTCTTTTTAACAAAGCATAAACAGGTGAAGATCCTGAATTTCTTGCAATCATTATTAAATCTTCCAGCCACAAAAGTCCCTCAAATTCACATCTTATTTTTATATTTGCCCTTTGGCTATGGGCACCTCTCTCACATATGGCCAAAGAACACGGACACACAGTCATTACAGGCACATTTACTTCCAAAAACATAGTGAGCTTTTTATCCTCTAATTCCCCCCCAAATGCACATTCATAAGCCATCAAGGCCTTTATTCCACTTTTTGGTGCATAATTTTCCATAAAAAAGGGAAAAGATATTGAGAGATGAGATTTTCTAGCCTTCAGCCTCTTTTGTATATCTTTTAACAGTTCTTTAAAACTTTGATAGTCTAAAACCCCAGACCATTCTTGAAGGGCCTCAATAAATCTACTCATGTGAGTGCCTTTAAATTCAGATGGCAAATCAACATATAAAGTTACCTTTGCCACTGTATGTTGAGTTCCATTGTTTTTCCTTCTTACAACTATAGGATATCTAAAATTTTTTACCCCTACCCTATCAATGGGAATGGATAATGATGGAGTCTTGCTTTGAATGTCTTCCATTATACCAGGTCCTTCCCTGTTGTAGATAGGTTTAAGCTACCATATTTTACACCCTTTGTTGCCTGCAATCTCTGAGCAACATCCTTAATTCTTTTCACAGGACCTTTTAAAATTAATACTTCCATACAGTTGTGATGATCAATATGAACATGTAAGGAAGTTATAATGACATCAAGGAATTTGTGTTGAATTTTTGTCATTTTTTGAGACAAATCACTCACCTCATGATCATATACCAAGGTCAATGTCCCAGTTACCTCCCTGTCCTCATCCTCCCACTCTTTTTGCACTAATTCCTTTCTAATAAGGTCTCTAATTGCCTCTGATCTTGTTTGATAGCATCTTTCTTCACATAATTTATCAAATTTTTCTAGCAATTCTGAGTCCAAAGAAACACCAAACCTAATTGTCTGTCCCACTCTTGCCTCCTTTTTACCCAACACCTTTAGCCGCTTAATTTAATTGAAATTTAAATGATTTTTGGGTCAAATGCAACAATACTTTTGACTAGCTTAACTAACCATAACCCTAATCTTTTATTTTAAAAAATAAAAATTGCAATCTCATTAAAAAAAATTTAATTTTAGGTCTAAAGTTTTTATAAACCTTGCCGATTAAAAGACTAGGAGGAAGAATAGAGGTTTTAAAGTGAGCAGTTTTAAAGTTCATAGCGCCATACAAAAATATTTCCAACAACAGGACAGATCAAAGATTAGTGCCAAAATCATGAAGACTTTGGGCATATCTGTACGTTCCCAGGACAAGGTATCTATATCTCCACAAGCCCAAAAAATGAGGCTCTTTACAACATTGAC
>JAMOPG010000003.1 GCA_027064715.1 Desulfobacterales bacterium | reverse complement strand
TATAGGTCTATGTTCTGAAGCTGCTGTTGAAATAACAAGGGGAGCAGTGGATTCTTTTCCTACACCTTTTTTTCGTTTCAGCAAAAAGGCCATGTTTGGCGTTGAAATCCATGCTAATGCAGTGGCTACTCTTTTATCTTCAAGACACTTAAAAGAACCGGATAAAAAGTGGCTCTATTTAATTGTTGCAATACTAACTATTTTTCCTATTTTATATCAGAAAAAACCTTTAAAACTTAGTTTAATAATAGGTGGATTAGTAAGTGTTATGACCCTGATTTCTATATGGATGTTTATTTATCAAGGTCTTGTTTTAAAAATGACCACCCCTATATTAACACTTATACTAAGTGGCACGTGGTGGGGGTTATATGGATTTACAGATACTGTAAGAGAAAAAATGCATCTTAAAAAGGCATTCGATAAATACGTTTCACCAGAAGTGGTGCAAGAAGTGCTCAAAAATCCTAGTCTTTTAAACCTTGGTGGAGAGAAAAGAGAGTTAACCGTGTTGTTTTCAGATATTAGAGGATTTACCACCCTGTCAGAAAGCATACCACCAGAAAAATTAGTGTATCTGTTAAACAATTTTTTCACTGAGATGACTAAGTATATATTTAGTAATAATGGAGTATTAGACAAATTTATTGGGGATGCAATGATGGTTATATATGGGGCCCCAATTCCAAGAGAAGACCATCCATATTGTGCATGTAAAACAGCATTGGAGATGTTATATGCCACAAATGAGATCAGTAAATCATGGAAATCTCAAGGACTACCTTCTATAGAAATTGGTATAGGTATAAATACAGGAATGATGGTTATTGGAAATATGGGGTCCTTTGAAAGATTTGATTATACAGTAATAGGTGATGAAGTAAATCTGGCTTCTCGCCTGGAAGGATTAAACAAAATCTACGGCACAAAGATAATTGTTGGGGAAAATACTTGTAAAAAAGTAAAAGATGATTTTAGATTTAGAGAATTAGATATGGTAAAGGTTAAAGGAAAAACCAAGCCTGTTAGGATTTATGAACTCATTGGTAAAAATGAGCTGGATTTAACAAAACAAGAGGGAATTTCTCTATTCCTTACAGCACTAAATCATTATAGAAAAGGAGACTGGATTAGGGCTAGAGAATTATTTCAAAAGGTTTTAACTCTTATTCCAAATGACGGACCTTCTCTTTTATTTATTAAAAGATGTGAAATTCTTATTAAAAATCCTCCTGAAAAATGGGATGGAGTATGGACAATGGAAACTAAATAATTTTTGGAGGGGGTATGAATAAGGAAACTTTAACAACCAAAGTGTTTTTACTAATATTTTTTATTCTTTTTTGTATTAATATCCAAAAGGCATGGAGTAAAGGTGGTAAAATAGTTTTTTTTAAAGGAGATGTAAAAATATCATTAGATAAGGGACTACATTGGAATTTTGTAAACCTACATCAAGAAATCCCAGAGGGAGGCTGTATAAAAGTTGGTAAGGATTCAGAGGCTGCTATTCTTCTAAAAGATAGGTCTCAAATTAGACTGAGTGCTGGATCTATATTTTGTATAAAGAGGGCAGGTCCTTCTCCCAGAAAGAAAGGAAGACCAGGAATATATAAGCTATGGAAAGGAAGTCTCTGGTTTAGGAACAAAAGAAGGGTCAAAAAACCGATATTTGAAACTCCTATTATTACTGCAAGTATACGTGGAACAGAAATGGCAATTTCAGTAAAAGACCAGAAAACAACAGATGTTGTTGTTTTAGAAGGTATTGTTCAATGTAAAAATGAAATTGGAAAGGTGGTGATAAAAAGAGGTCAAAAGTGTATTGCTTTAAAAGATAGAGCACCCAAGATAGTTGCTATGTTGCACCCAGAAGACGCAGTTCAATGGCTGCTTATTACTCCTAACATTGTTGGACCTAAAGATAAATATGTTAAAGGCAAGGCCCTAAAGGCTGTAAAAACGTCCCAAAAGGCAATGGAATTTTTGGTCAGGGATAAGTATAAGGAGGCCTTAAAGATTGCTAAAAAAGCTATTTTAATTGATGATACACGAGCATCTGTCCATGTAGCTTTGGCAACAGTTCTTCAGAGATATGGGAAATTTGAATTAGCTTTAAAAGAAGCTATGAAAGCAAGAGTTCAAGATCCTTATTCTTTGCCTGCTTTGTTAAGGGCCACTGAATTACTTTTGGGATTGGATAGAATTCAAGAGGCTGAGAAACAAGTGGATGAATTTAAGGGGAATACCAAGGATCCCAGATATTTAATGTTAAAAGGTTTTCTTTATCTTGTAAAATATGAAGGAAACAAGGCAAAGAAATTATTTGAAAGTGCAATAAAATTAAGATCTGATCTATCATATTGCTATCTTGGGTTAGGACTCTCACTTTATTATTTAGGAGAAATAAAAAAAGGACTTGAAAACATGGAAAAGGCCTGTTTGCTAGAACCCCTAGCAGCTGCGCCTCATTACTATCTTGGAAAAGCACTATATAATATCGGAGAGAGGAAAGAAGCTGAAATTGAAATCAAACGTGCCATAGAAGTCGATCCTAAAGATCCAACTCCATATATATATCTGGCCACCATATTTTCCGACCATTACAGAGCAGGAGAGGGAATATACGCCTTGCAACAGGCTATTAAACTCAATAATAATCGCTTGATCACCCGCTCCCGTTTCTTATTGGACCAGGATAGAGCGATTAAAAACATTACACTTGCAAGATCTCTCACTGATATGGGACTTTATTCCTGGGCAAAACATATAGGAGATTTAGCTGTTTGGGATGACCCTACAAATAGTGGTGCTTATCTTTTTAGAGCTGCACACAATTTCGTAATCCAAGACGTTGGTGCCTCAACCTATGGAGATACAATCAGGGCCAGGCTTCTTCAACCTGTAAATGGCAATACCTTTACCACTTATACTGAATATCAAAATCTTCTTGAGTTACCAACTACTAAAGGTTCAATAGGGGTAAAAATTGGAACAGATGATAGTTTTGATTCTTATGGTTATGTTTATGGTGGAAAAAATAAGGTGGCACTATATGCGGAGCCAAAATACACTACTACTGATGGACCAAAAGATGGCTCAGGCAGATGGGAAGAAAAATTGTTGTTTAGAGTAAAAGGCGCTCTATCTTATAAACATTATCTTTATTTTCAGTCGCTTATAGGTCATCGCCATGAAGAAGATCTGGATGTATGGCAAATGGGGGATATTGAGCCAAAAGATAAAGTCTCTAGAGGCGACCATTGGTCCTTTTTAGGAGGCTATCATTGGAGACAATCTGCGGGTCGTTCTTTACTTGTCTCTGCTCAAATCTCTGGTTTAGATGTAGAAAAAGTTCAAAGAGAGAGGAGGATTTTAGATTTAAATAGTGCTGGCTTAGGTGAAATAGAAGCAAAATCTATTAATAAAATAAAGTCTTATAGATTTCCAATAAGATTAGAGGCAGTCCAATTTTTCAGATTCAACAACCACAGAATATCAGGAGGAATGGCATGGCAGGATAGTTATTTATCAGATTTTTATAATTATTACAGAGATATTTATGAACTTTCATGGTTAAATTATTCTAATTCTTGGATAGCTAAAGACCATACAAGGGAGTTAAGAACTTACTTAAGGGATATCTGGTATCTTAATGATCAAAATATAGTTGATGTGGGTGTAGCATACTGCGCATTAGATGGGATGTGGAGAAGAAAAGATGGTTCTCAGTTTGATAGAAAAGAATTATTACCCCATATTGGATTTATAAACCACTTTACTTCTAAAGATACTCTGCGAATTGCATATTTTCAAGAGTTACAACCAAACTACCTTAGTGGAACCCTTCAACCTATAGAAGTGGCTGGCTTTCAAAGGGTAACAGGAGTAACTCCAGGGACCTGGACATGGTTTTATGGAGTGGGATGGGACAGACAGTGGAACAATTCATTATTTACTCAAATAGAGTTAACAAGGGTTCATAGAAAATATCCAGATAAATTTATACCTACTCCAGCCTATTTTTCTAGTTTGAAAAAGAGTGTTCCTTGGCCCTATAGGAATTTAGGGTGGAAAGAAGATATTACTAAGAGTTTAAAATTTGCTATTGAAGGGCTTGTTACCAAAAATTTAGCTATTGGAATTACAGATTATATTCGTGAAGTAAAAGTTAAAAACATTTCATTACGTAGGCTGGATTATGATTTAAGAGCAAGAATTACCTTTATGCATTCATCAGGTGTTAAAATACGGGGGATAGTATGGTATTTAGATCAAAAGGAAGATAAAAATTTTGAGAGAGCTGTAGGAGATAATTTTACTATTTTGAGTCTTTCCTTTGAAAAAAGTTTGTTTGACAAAAAAGCTCTTTTGTTTATGAAATGGGAAAACATTACCAATGAAAAATTTAGATGTGTATTATATAAAGAGGCTGATGCAAATCAAATACCCTGGCAAGGAAGTATTTTTAAACTTGGATTTCAAGTAAACTTTTAAGAGTTTCAAAGGAGAACGCTACCATGAGATTACATAAAATAAGCCTTTATGGTTTTATTTTTTTAATCCTGTGGCTAAATTTGGCTTATTCTCAGACTCAAAATTCTTCGAGAAACATGAACGAACAAAATAAGATCCAGTTTGTTCTAGTTTCTCAAAATTGTTCTGGCACCATTGATGTTTTTAATCTAGAAAATTTTATAGAAGTTGCACAACAAGACTTTGATCATTCTACAGAACAATTTGCCATTTCAAATCTTCCTGAAGGATCATATATCATTGGAATAGAAAATTTACAGTGTGACGATTTTCCACAAAATCAGGAATTCATAGAGGTTTTAACAACGGGCTGGTTACTTGAAGATGGGAATCTAATATCAAAAA
>JAMOPG010000002.1 GCA_027064715.1 Desulfobacterales bacterium | reverse complement strand
GAAAATAAAGTAATAGTTGACACAAATATACTAATTTATACAGTTGATGCTGACTCTTGCTTTCATGAACAGGCTATCAATTTTTTATCAGATTCCATATTAAAGCTTTTTACAACCTCAAAAAATATTTCTGAGTTTGTAGTTGTTCTTACAAGAATTCCAAAACAGAAATATCTTCAAGTGAATGTTTAGATATACTGAGTAGCTTCTTAAGTTACATTGTAATCCTCTATCCAACTCCTACCTCAATGAATGTCTTTTAAGAACTAATCCGCAAATGCAATCCTCGTGGTTTATGGATTCACCATGTGGAAATAGCCAGTTTTGCTATAGCAGATGGTATATCAGTGATTGCTACTAATAATATTTGGAGATTTTAAGCGTATTGAGGAGTTGAAAATTCTAGACATATAATGAATCACCAAAAAAAAAGGGGGCAATTGCCCCCCCATTTTTTTCTCTTTTTTACTAATTATTTTTATTCTTCTTTTTGTGCCTTAGATTCTTCAATTACCTTTTCCTGGATATTTGGTGGGCATTCCTCATAGTGATCAAATTCCATTGTAAAACTGCCCTGACCTGCAGTCATGGACCTTAAATCTGGAGCATATTTTAAGACTTCAGCCATTGGAACATATGCCTGGATTTCAGCAATACCATCTTGTGACTCATAGCCTAATACCTTTCCCCTTCTACCTGATAAATCTCCAATAACATCTCCCATATATTCTTCTGGAACAGTTATTACCATCTTCATAATTGGTTCTAAAAGTACAAGCCCTGCCTTTTCAGCTGCTTCTTTAAAGGCCATAGATCCTGCAATCTTAAATGCCAATTCTGAAGAATCAACGCTGTGATACTGACCATCAAAAAGCTCTACTTTAAAATCAACCACAGGATAACCAGCTAATACTCCCTTTTTCGCAGCTTCTTGGATCCCTGCATCCACTGCTGGAATAAATTGTTTTGGGATAACACCACCCACAATCTGATTTACAAACTCATATCCTTCACCCCTTGGTAGAGGCATAATCCTTATCCAACAATCCCCAAACTGACCACGACCACCTGTTTGTTTTTTATACCTGGCATGTGCTTCTGCCTTTCCTTTAATGGTTTCTTTATAGGGGATTTTGGGTTCTTTTAATTTTACTCCCACCTTACTTCTTCTTTTTACCTTTTCAACAGCCATCTCAATATGAAGCTGTCCCATGCCTGAAAGTAAGATCTCTTTGGTCTCTTCATTATGTTCTAATTTCAATGACACATCTTCTTCTAAAAGTTTTGACACTGCACTCATCATCTTGTCTTCTTCACCCTTATTTTCACCGCTTAAAGCATAAGAGAGAACTTGTGGTGGGAGTGGTGGCTTATCAAGCACAAAAGGATTCTTTTCATCACAAATGGTATCGCCTGTTTGGGTATTTTTGAGTTTTGCCACACCAACAATGGCTCCTGGCCCCACCACTTCTTTGCATGGTTCCATCTTTTTACCGATTATATATTGGAGTTGCCCTAATTTTTCCCTGGCATTTTTCTCTGGATTAAACACTGTCATATCTGATTCTAATTTACCTGATAATACCCTGATTAAGGATATGAGTCCACCAAATGGAGTCATTATGGTCTTAAAAACAAAGCCAGCAAATGGAGCATCTTCTGAAGAGTCCCGCACCTCACCATCTTTGCCTTTCCACGGCTTTCTATCTAGTGGAGATGGCAACATCTGCTGAATCATATTTAACACTAACTCAGCACCCTTATTTTCTGTTGCTGAAACAGCACATACAGGCACTATTTCACCAGATAAAACACCTGTTCTAATCCCCTTTTCT
Source organism: Desulfobacterales bacterium (assembly GCA_027064715.1). Lineage (GTDB taxonomy): Bacteria > Desulfobacterota > Desulfovibrionia > Desulfovibrionales > Desulfothermaceae > Desulfothermus. The sequence goes on along the minus strand of JAMOPG010000002.1, from coordinate 22,452 downwards.
ATTTCCTCTGGGGATAGTTCTCCCTCTTCTAAATATTTTTCCATTAACTCTTCATCACTTTCAGCTATATTTTCCACTGAAAATTCATAAAGCTCTTCAATCCTATCTTTCAAATCATCAGGAATATCCCCTACCTCAAGTTTCCCATTGTCCTTGAAAAAGTATGCCTTTTTTTCAAATACATCTACAACACCATTAAAATTTGCTTCAGACCCAATTGGATAATATTTTACCAATGGCTTTGCCTTAAAAATGTCTTTAATTCCATTTAAGGCCTTTTCAAAATCAGCCCTTTCTCTATCCATCTTGTTTACAACTACCATAGTAGGGAGCTCAAATTTTCTAGTCTCATTCCAGAGCTTTTTGTCCTGAGGTTTTACACCATCTGTTGCATCCAAAACATAAACCAAAGCATCTGCAGCAACTAATTGATAAGGCAGCTCCCCTTGAAAATTTGAATCTCCTGGAGTATCTATCAAGAAATGTCTATTTTTCTTCCAGGTATAAAAGGCAAAAGCAGGTTGGATAGAACCACCCTTTTTTATCTCTTCTGGCTCATAATCCAACACAGTATTTCCTTCTGGAATCTTTCCTAGACGGGTAATAAGCCCAACATTAAAAAATAACATCTCCGCAAGAGAGGTCTTCCCTGTACCAGTACTACCAATCAAGGCAAATGTTCTTTGTTTTTCTAATATGTCCCGCATATCCACTCCTCTAATTTAAATTTCTTTTATTTTTTCATTGGTCCACAAAATTGTCATTATACAGAATTATTAGGGAACTTCTACTCCTCACAATTAACTGGCAGTCGTTCTTTTATACGGGCTTGACATAAAAAATGTCAAGACAACTCTTGATAAAAATTATCAGGAAAACCCCTTAAGATCTCTAAACAAGCTACTACTTTACAAAGCACTTTTTTTCTTATAGCAAATTTATTTATCAAAGCATGTTATTCACATATTTTACGAAAAACAGTGATGGAGAAAAATTATGTCCATTGTAATGGGGACAGCAGGTCACATAGATCACGGAAAAACTACCCTTATTAAGGCATTAACTGGCATTGATTGCGACAGATTAAAAGAAGAGAAGAAAAGGGGTATTACCATAGAATTGGGCTTTGCCTTTATGGACCTGCCTGGGGGCAGACGATTATCCATTGTTGATGTGCCTGGACATGAAAAATTTGTTAAAAACATGGTCGCAGGTGCAACAGGTATTGATTTTGTATTACTAACAGTTGCAGCAGATGAAGGGATAATGCCTCAGACAAAAGAACATATAGAGATATGTTCCCTTTTGGGCATAACTAAGGGAATAGTAGCAATAACCAAGATCGATTTAGTTGATGAGGAACTCTTGGAATTGGCCATTGAAGATGTAAAAGAATACCTTTCTTCCACATTTTTGAAAGATGCAGAAATCATATGTGTCTCTTCTCATACAGGAGTTGGTCTTGATGAACTTAAATCTGCAATATATAAAATGGTTGAAACCATTAAACAAAAAGAATCATCAGATATCTTTATACTTCCTGTTGACAGGGTGTTTACTTTAAAAGGCCATGGAACAGTTATAACTGGCACCTTAGTCTCAGGAGACATCAAAGTTGGAGAAGATGTCACACTATATCCAAAAGAAAAATCATCTAAGGTTAGACATATACAGGTTCATGGAGAGCCTCAAGAATATATAAAAGCAGGTCGCAGAACAGCGATCAATCTTGCAAATCTAGAGGTAGATGATATTAAAAGAGGTGATGTGGTAGCCAGACCAAATACCTTGTTCCCTTCCACAACATGGGATGTGGAAATAGAGTGCCTATCCTCATCACCTAGACCTCTTCTGCATAGAAAAGAAATACATTTTCATCATGGGACAAAAGAAATACTGGCCAGGATATATCTCCTTGACAAGGATAAGGTAGAACCAGGACAAAGAGCAATTGCTCAAATCCGTTTTCCTGAGCCAATGGTGGGAGTATTTGGAGATAAATTTGTTATAAGATCTTTCTCCCCTTTAAGGACCATTGCAGGTGGCACGGTGATCAATCCCATTGGAAAAAAGATCAAAAGATTTTCAGAACAAGTAAAAATACTTAAACAACTATTAAAAGGAGATATTGAAGAAAAGATCCTTATTCATTTAAATCAAATGAAGACCCAGGGATGTAGCTTTAAGATGCTTCATGTGCTCACAAATGTAAATTCAAAAGACTTAGAAAAAACACTTAATAAGCTTTTATCTTCCCAACAAATTTTCTGTTTTGACAAAGATGAAAAAACATATATCTCAAACCTGGTTGTGGAAATGACGTTACATGATCTTATTTCATATATTGATAATTTTCATAAGCAAAATCCCATGGAACCAGGGCTTCCCAAGGGACAACTATTTTCAGACTGGGGGAAAAATTTATCCAAAAAACTTGTGAATTTTTTGATTGAACATGCTATTAAAAAAGGTCTAATTGAGGCTGAAGAGGATATCATTAGAAAAAAAGGATATAAAATATCATTGAGAAAGGATCAAACAAGATTAAAGGAAACAGTGCTAAACAAATTTATAAATAGTGGATACACTCCTCCTTCTATTAAAAAATTAATAGAAGATCTTAATGTTGACAGAAAAGAGTTAGAGCCAATACTAAAAATTTTAATAGAAGAAAAAAGGATTGTTAAGGTAAAAGAAGATCTCTATTTTTCAAAAGAGGCTATTGAAGAAATAAAATCCAAGGTAATCAAATTTTTTGAAAACAACCAAGAGATGAAACCTCAGGACTTTAAGGCCATGACAAATCTCTCAAGAAAATTTTCCATTCCCTTGCTTGAATATCTAGATAAAGAAAAGATCACCATGAGGATTGGTGATGTGAGGAAATTGAGGAGAAAATAAAAAAGGGTGGGTGACAGGACTTGAACCTGCGACCCCTTGGGCCACAACCAAGTGCTCTGCCATCTGAGCTACACCCACCACGTGAAATAAAAAAATATATAAAAAAAAACAGAAGGTCAAGTAAAAATGGATAGATTAGTTATAAAAGGAGGCAACCCCTTAAAAGGAGAAGTCACCATTAGTGGTGCAAAAAATGCTGCTCTTCCTATAATGTTCGCAACTCTTTTGCTGTCAAAAAAAACAATATTGCACAATGTTCCTGATTTAAAAGATATTTCAACAGCAAAAAAATTACTAGAAATCTTGGGATGTGGTATTAAGTACTACCCAGAAAAAAAGATTTGTGTTGTGGAGCCTCCTGAATTCCCAGAATTAGAGGCCCCATATAATCTGGTTAGGACCATGAGGGCATCTATTTTGTGTTTAGGTCCTTTGCTTGCCAAAAGAAAAAGTGCAAGAGTCGCACTTCCTGGAGGATGCGCCATTGGAAGTAGGCCTGTGGATCTACATCTAAAGGCACTTAAGAAAATGGGTGCAGAGATAGAGGTGGTTGAAGGATATATTGAAGCCAGATGTGACAGATTAAAGGGTGCCCACATTACCTTTGATTTTCCTACAGTTGGTGGAACAGAAAATATATTAATGGCTGCTACGTTAGCTAAAGGAGAGACAATATTAGAAAATGCAGCAAGGGAGCCTGAGATTGTGGACCTTGCTAATTTCTTAAATAAGTGTGGTGCCAAAATAAAGGGACATGGAACTGCTGTTATTTCTATCAAAGGAGTTGAAGCCCTTTCAGGAACCACTTATTCAGTTATCTCAGATAGGATTGAAGCAGGCACTTATATGGTGGCTGCAGCTATTACTAGAGGAGAAGTATATTTAAAAAATGTTCCAATATGTGCCATGGATGCTGTTTTTGAAAAATTAAGGGAAATGGGAGTATTTATAGAAGTTCTTGATAATGACAAAGTAAAGGTCATTGGAGATGATTCAATACAATGTGTGGACATCATTACCCAACCATATCCAGGTTTTCCAACAGATATGCAAGCACAATTCATGGCCCTAATGTGCACTGCCAATGGCACTGGTATTATAAAAGAGACTATATTTGAAAATAGATTTATGCAGGCAGTGGAACTTATGAGATTGGGAGCAGATATCAAAATTGCTGGAGATACAGCTATTGTTAGAGGAGGCAGAAAATTAAAAGGGGCACCTGTTATGGCATCTGATCTAAGGGCCAGCGCTGCATTGGTCCTTGCAGGACTGGCTGCTCAGGGAACAACTATTGTCAGAAGGATATACCACCTGGATCGAGGTTATGAATACATGGAAAAAAAGCTCTCAGCCCTAGGTGCCCATATTCTCAGGGAAAAAGATGACTAACCTTGTAAAAAATTTATAAAAATCCTGTATAATTTGAATAGATCATCAATATCTAATCGCTCATCAGGGCAGTGACATGTATGAAGAGATCCTGCACCAAAAATTACTGAAGGAATACCCTTCTTCATAAGATTTGCCGCATCAGTCCACGCACACATTCCAGTAAATTCTAAATTAATCTCTTTTTTCACAGCTTTAGCTAAGTATTGAACAACCCCTTCTTCAGCACTGATCTCACATGGCATATCCATGTAAACAACAGTGTAATTAAAATTATACCTTTTTTTTAGATCTTCTAAACAACTAAAAAGCTCATCCTTGTCCTTTTCAGAATATATAGGGATATCTAACTCACCCACACACCTACTTGGTACTATCTGACAATCTATTCCACCTTCTAACTTTCCCAATGTAAGTCCTGCATCTTTAAATTCTTTTGGAGTGGTTTTCAGATAAGAAAGCCCTTTTATGGTCTGATATATCTCAATAAAGGTATCAATGGCATTATCACCTTTTTTTGGGACTGCACCATGGGCACATTTTCCAAAACATTCCACTACAATTTCCACACTCCCTGCTTGTTTGTTTGCAATTTTCAAGTCAGTGGGCTCAAGCACAACAGCACCTTTAAACTTTTTCGGTGGATGAAATTTGAAAGATCCTTGTCCTCCAACCTCTTCATCCACAAAAAAGGCCACAGCACAAGGAGCATTAGAATCATCCTTTATTGCATTGAGCAGTGCTGCAATCTGCCCCTTTGTATCAACAACACCCCTTGCCCATATAGTGGTATCCTCTATCTTTGGCTCTGTAGTGTAGGGATGATCCCACGTAGGCACTGTATCCACATGGGTTGCAATCAAATACTCAGGCTCCCCTCTTATGCCAATCAAATTATATCTATCATTAAACACATATTCCTTGCTTAACTCAAATCCTAGCCCTTCAAGATATTGTGACAAAAAAGCCAATATCTCTTGTTCTCTGCCTGTTGTGCTATCTATTGCTAGAAGCTTTTTCAAAGTCTCTATCAATTCTCTTCTCTTAACATCCTTATCCATATACCTTCCTTTAGTTTTTCTTTAAACCCAAATTTTTTGTAAAAATTATAGGCCCTATCATTGTGTTCACCAACCCATAAACCAACCTTTTTCCCTTTAAAATGCTCTAAAATTTTATTCATTAGCATATGTGTTAAAGGAGTATGCTTTTTGGTCTTTCTTACCACAAATTCATGTATCTCATTTATTTCTCCAAAGTTTTTATCAAAATAATTCTTTTGACCAGCCACAAAACCTTGTGGCTCTTCACTCACAAACCCCACAAAAAAGCTTGAGGGATCTGTTTTATACAGCCATTTTAAATACCTTTTTATATCCCTTATCCTAGTATAAGCATATTTTGACAATCCCATATATCCATCAAGATATATATCAATCAAAATAGACCTGATCTTTTTAAACTCATCCTCATCAATTGGCCTAATCTCAATACCCATAGCCCAAATTTTATTACCACCCTAAATCTTTTAATATCTCTAAAACAGGTCTTCCAAACAAAAAATCGAGCTCTTTTTTTGCCCCTGTTCTTTGCTGAATAAACTCTCTTACTGCATTATCATAAGAAATTATAGAATTTATTTTTTTTCTTAACTTATCCTGTTTTGTATTTTTATATTCGTAATACAATTTTAATACATTGTCCATTGATGTTTTTTTCTCATGTTCATGAATAATTTCTCCCATAGCAGAATCTTTTTTTATTATGTGAAATCTGGTAACCCTATCTTTTTGATAAAATTTTAAAAATTCTGTATTATCCCAACACTTTAACATCCTACACTCTATGGGTCTAGATTCATAAATCTTACACGATTTATCTTTAGCATCATAAAAAATACATTCTCTACTTTCTCCTTTTGTCTTTATTTTAACAATTTCTTCATCTAAATTAATCAATTTTTTATTTATATTATCATAGATATACTCGCCTTTTCTATATGTTATTAGATCACTATACATTATGATGTTATCTTTTAAAATAGATATATCTTGAATATGTAATGTTGGGGGATTATTTTTACAACAGGTGCCGCATCTAATACAATGTGTTCTTAATCCGTCATAAGCCACTTTCTCATCTCCTCTACTTCTTCCTCCCATATGGGATCAAATCTTTTTTTTAAAAAATCTTTAAATATCTCATCAAATAATTCAACACCCTTTTCTATTAAATAAAGTTTTTCAAAAAACTTTCCATCTGGATCTTCATCTTCATTTATTTTCTTTGAAACCTTGGGAGTCTTAAAAGAAAAAAAAGAGAAATCCTCGCTTTTTATAGCAAAACTCCACTCCTCACCATTGTATTCTATTATTAACTTTGCTAAAACAACCTTTTTCCCAACTTTAAGGCCTTGTTTTGCCTCTTTAAATGAAGAATTTTTCCCTGAAGACATGGCACTTTCTTTAAATTCTCCTTCTCCCCCCATAACCACTACCTTGTCACCCAATACAACTGTAAAAACTCCATTGGTAGGGGATTCAAAAACACCGTTGTCTTTTTCTGTTTTAAACCAAAGCCATGTCAAAAAATCTTCACCTAAACTGGCTGAGATTTTTTGTGTTTTTATATCCATTGCAATATCATCAATCATAAAATCTCCTTAGCAAATATTATCTTTATCTATCTATTACAAAAACAACTTCCATGTGATAAGTATTTGGAAACATATCAAACAGAAAAATTTCATTGATAGTCCAACCTGCTTGAAGTAATGGCTTAATATCTCTTGCGGTGTTTACTACATCACATGAAACCCAGATAATCCTTTTTAATGTAAAAAGATTGTTGATCTCATGTACAAATCTTCCTCCTCCACATCTAGGAGGATCTACAATCAAACACTCTACTTTAAAATCCTCTAGCAATTTTTTAGGAGAACTTTTTATCAAATCCATTTTGGTAACTTTGATATTTTTTATTGAATTTTCTTTGATAAAACTAAAAAGCGAAACCACTGACCACGGATTATTTTCTATAGCAATTACCTCTTTTCCATACGAGCTGAGAGGTACTGCAAAATTTCCACATCCTGCAAAAAGATCTCCTATTTTTTCAAAATCTAGGCATAGTAAGACCACACAATCAACAAGTTTCATGTTTAAATCCCAATTTGCCTGAAAAAAAGAACGTGGATTTATTTTGAGATTAATGCCATATGAGTTATATGGTAATATCAAAGGGCCTGCATCATATTCTGAAAATACCTTTTTGTCCCAAGGACTTGCGCAGATCGTGGTCTTTCCATCTTTTAATGTTAAACATATTTTCTCTAATTCATTATTTATTTCATCAGCAAATAGCATGCATCTTTTTATTTCTATTAATTCATTACTATTTATCTTTGAAAAATGCGGACTATTATTTTTGACAAATACCTGTCCCCGCCACCTATATCCCCAATTTTTTAAAGAACAGTAAAGAGTAATCTCTGGAAAAGATGAAATATATCTTCCCAGCCATCTTTTTAATTCATTTTTTAATATATTTTTTTTTAATTCTATTTCATAATCATCATCTATAAATCCAAAGGTGCATCCCCCACAATATTTAGCACTATCACATAGATGAGGTCTTCTGTGTATAGACTTATGTATGATCCTAGTAGGTTTAACCTCCACAAAATCCTTTTTTTCTCTAATTACCTCTCCAGTTATGTATTCTCCTGGCAAAACAGGGGGAAGTATTATTACTCTTTTGCCATTTTTTAAAGAACCAAGCCCTCTTCCACGCCAAATGAGTCTCTCTATCTTTACTTCTATCTCTTTTTTTGACATCTTTTTTATTCTTTTGAAATGGTTTTAAAAAATTTAGAAGGCAAATTATTTTTTGAATATCTACATGTGGGAGCACTCCCATGAAAATTGAATTACAATACCCAAGAATTTGACCCATTTACTTTTCCTTTTTCTCAAGGCTTCCCTGGATAGCTGTGGTTTTGAATCCTCCTCTTATATTGTATATTGTGGTTACCCTTAACCTCTCTGTATTTAAAACCTTTTTCAAATCTTCATAAATACGTTTTGTGGCCTCTTCTTGATAGATCCCAACCTCTTTAAAGCTCACTATATAATATTTCAATGACTTTAATTCAATACACTTCCCCCCATCTGGATAATATTCAATGATCAAATGGGCAATGTCAGGTAGTCCACTAAATGGGCAAACTGCAACAAATTCTTTTGTCTCTGTTTTTATATATTGATCCTTTCCGTCAAAATCAAAGGTCTCTAAAAAGTCTGAACGAATGTGGTCTTGGGATTTAAATTCAAAGGTCTTTCCCTCTGGTATTGGCATCTATTTTACTCCTTTTTTCTTTTTCAATCTTTGATCAAGGCCCACTATTAATATTGGCCACGCTATAGTTGCATCACAATATACTTCTGCAAATCTTCCCCCTTGTTCTCGAGGCACAAATTTTCCCCAGGAAATTCCCTCTTCATACGTACATCCAGAAAGTCCCCCCCAATGAACAGGTTCAGGACAGATCCTCACACCATAATGAAATCTTTTGGTTGTATATTTTATTCCTGGAAACTTCTGCTTGGTCATCTCCAAAAATGGCCCTACCTGCTGTGCCCAATTCCTTGGAACTCCGCCACCTATGGTAAAAATACCTATCTTTTTTGCCTCTGAAATCCTCTTTGTATAGTGAAACAGATCCATATATGGATTGAATTGAAATGGGAGTCTCTCAGGATCAAAATCAGATGCTAAATCCAGATCTTCGGCCAAAAAATTACATGCAATACTTAAGGCTAGCTCACTATCTGTAAATGCTGGGATATACACTGGGACATCCTTTTCAAAGGCGCTCTTTAAAATTCCAGGACCATCAAAATTTTCATGAAGATATCTCCCTAATTCCTTACAAATCACATATGATGAAAGATTTTTTTCCTTTTTTAACCTCTTAAATACCTTTTTTACCACCTCTTCTGATTGGATAAAATTCTTTTCAGGCTCCAATGTATCATACACCCTGTTTAATCCTGCAGCAAACAAGGCCTTATCATCCATTTGACCAAATTCATACTTATAATGCTTCATTCCAATGGATTCAATAAAGCCATGAGCAATTAGTGCCCCTGTGGATACCACAGATTGCACCCACCCCTCATCTATCATCTTACATATTAGCCTGCCCATCTTTGCAACTGTCATTGCACCTGAAAATGTGGCTACCACATGACAGTCTGGATCACATACCATTGTTTCCAAAACATCTAAAGCCTCGCCTAACTGTCTTCCGCCAAATGCAGTTTTGGAAAGCTTGGTCAAAAAATCATCAAAATCTTGAATGCTATCAGCATCAAAGGGCTCAAGAGGAATGAGTCCAGCCTTGTCTGGATCAATATATTTATTTACATCTCTTGCACAAAACTCTTCCATTTTTAATTCCCTTTTACTTAATAAAAGACTGAGTTTGCCTAAAATAGGAACAGATGATCCTGTTTATCAATTTCACCACAGTGGATTCAGATACCACCTGGTTTGGAATTGGCGCTAGCTCACAGACATCTATTCCCACTAATCTATTTTTCATTTGTTCAAAAAACACACGCCAAAACTTCCATATCCACCAAAACTCTATCCCCCCTGGCTCAGGGGTGCCTGTCCCAGGAACAATGCTCGGATCAAGTCCATCTACATCAAAGGTTATATAGATTGGGCTACTGCCAATTATTGTCCTTAGTTTTTCAACAACCTCTTGAGGAGTCTTCTCTTTTAAATCTTTAGCAAAAAAGGTAGTAATCTCTCTATCTTGCTCAAGCTTAATAGATTCTTCTTTGCAAAGGCTCCTGATTCCAAGTTGAATTATGGGGACTTTATTTTCTCTCACTCTGGCCATGACACATCCATGGGAATAGTTGCTCCCTTGAAATTCATCTCTTAGATCAGCATGTGCGTCAATCTGAATCAAAAAAAGATCTTTATAGGCCTCTTTATAGAATAAAATTGGAGCCAGGGCTATGGAATGATCCCCTCCAAGGGTCATTAAAAAATCCTTTTTTGGATCTATATGTTGTTTTAAAAACTCATACATCTTTCTAAATACATATTTAGGGCCTGAAACTGGCGGCTCAAAATAATCAAGGGTCTTAAATCTCGCAACATCCCTTATATCAATCTTATAATCTTCATCCCAGGTTTCAATCTCCAACGATGCCCGCATTATTGCCCTTGGGCCTTCCTTTGCCCCAGAGCCGTATGATACAGCGCCTTCATATGGCACAGGCCATACAATTACTTCGCTACCTACACCTTCATCATCTGCATATTTTGCATACATAAACTCACTCCACTTTCTACGGCAAAAACACCACAGCAGAGATTGTAGTGGTCCACATGCCACCAACTCCCCGAGTAACACAAGGTGCAGACATAGAATCTATTATTTTTCCGCTCATGAGATATATCTCCCTTCTCTCATCATAATCTTTGTCAGGATCAAATTCTATACCAAGTGTGGTTGCAAGCATTGTAGATGCCAAATCTTCAGCAAAATCTCCAATTTCTTTTTCATCTGCACCAAAGGCATGGTGTTCTGAAATATATCCATAGTGAGACTCATCCGCAGGAAATGCAATACCCACAGCAGCTCCTACCACTCTTCCCTTTTCATTGGTCTGATTTTTTGCCATTACACAATAAGTTATTTGACCTGGCTTAAGCTGTTTGATCCCTTCTTCCAAAGGGATCATTTTACATTTAGGAGGTAAGATACTTGAGACATATACCAAATTTTGCTTTTCTATTCTTGCATCTCTCAATGCCAGCTCAAAGGATTGGAGCTTATTTTTATGAACCCCAATGCCTTTGGTAAAAAATGCCTTTGTTGGAACAAATGTCATCTCTTTGTTGCCTCCCTAAATTAAAGATGAACCATAAAATATTAAAGCTTTTTTTTCTTTAATATGATAAAATCAGTTAGCCCCATATTTTTTAGTTTTTGAATATCATTTTTTATTTTTATAGATCTACCCTTTACTTGAACATAGACCCTATACCAGGGCCTTTTTTCTATTAATACCTCTTCTATCCAGGAAACTAATCCTTTTTTCTTTATTTCCTTAGATAGGGCTAAAGCATCTTCTTTTGAACGAAAAGAGGCAACCTGGAAGGTATATTGATATTTTTGTCCTTGTTGCTTTATTGATGACGATTTATTTTTTAAATAATCTTTGTTTGTTTTAAGAAGCTTTTCCAGACTATTTTGTCTTACCTTTTCATAAAACGTAAGCTCTGATGGGTCTAGAACCTTGTTCTCATGATTTGACTTTATCTTCTTTTTTTCTTGTTTTGCTGTTTTTTTAACAGAAAAAGACAATAAATCAATTGGACCATAGCCTCTTCCTACTATGACTCCTACAATAAATGCCCACACTATGGCAATCAAACATATTGTAATTAAAAGAAAAATCCCTTTAGCACCAATTACTATTTGAAGCCGTGATTTTTTATTTAGGCTTTTTCTCTTTGCCAAATCTTACATCCTCTCAGGAGCAGATACCCCAAGAAGGGAAAGTCCATTTTTTATAACATATTTTATTGCCAACAACAAATAACACCTACCCATCATCAATCTCTTGTCTTCTGCCCCTAACACGGGAACATTATTATAATATTGATGAAACGTACCAGAAAGATCCATAAGGTAAAATGTCAAAAAATGTGGTGAGAGTAGTCTAGCACAAGTCAAGACTATTTCCTTAAATTCCATTATCTTTTTCATGAGTTCTATTTCCTGCTCATGAACTAAAAAAGAGATTACCTCTTCTGGCTTTAAAGAAAGTTCATAACCCTTTTGTTTTGCCTTTGAGAACACAGAACAGATCCTTGCATGGGCATATTGCACATAATACACAGGGTTTTCCATGGTCTTTTGCTTTGCCAGCTCTAAATCAAAGTCTAAATGACTATCACTCTTTCTGGAGAGGAAAATAAACCTTGCAGCATCAGAGCCTACTTCCTCTATCACCTCTTTCAAGGTCACAAACTCCCCAGCCCGTGTGGACATTGATATCTGTTTTCCTTCCCTGAGCAAATTCACAAGTTGAATAAGTATTACTTGCAAATCTTCTTTGTTTCGTCCCAGTGCCTCTATAGCTGCTTTCATCCTTGGAATATAGCCATGGTGATCAGCACCCCATATGTCAACTAGAAGCTCAAAGCCCCTATCCAGTTTATTTTTATGATATGCAATATCAGATGCAAAATAGGTCAAATCCCCATTTGATTTTTTTAAAACCCTGTCTTTATCATCACCAAATTTTGTGGATAAAAACCAGATTGCTCCATCTTTTTCGTAAATAAGACCCTTTTGTTTTAACAAGGCAAAAGTCTCTTTAACTGCATCTGTTTCAATTAAAGATTTTTCTGAAAACCAAACCTTATGCTCAACACCAAATAGCTGAAGATCCCTTTTAATCTCATCTAAAATCAAATCCTTTCCATATTGAGAACAAAACTCTATCGCAGCCTCCTCATCCTTGTTTAAAAGCTCATCTCCATATTTTTCTTTTATCCCTTTAGCGATCTCAACTATGTAATCCCCTTTGTAACACTCTTCACAGATCTCATCTCTATAACCAAAAAGCTGCCTATACCTGATATAGATACTTTTGCCCAAAAGTTTTATTTGCCTCCCAGCATCATTTATATAATATTCAGTTGTTACATCATAACCACAAAATCTCAATAATCTCGCAAGAGAATCTCCTACAGCAGCTCCTCTTCCATGACCAACATGTAAAGGTCCTGTGGGGTTTGCTGAAACATACTCTATAAGGACCTTTTTCCCTCCCCCTGTCATAGATCTACCAAAATCATCTTTCTTATTTAAAACCTCTAACACCCCTTTTTGCCAGAAGCTATGTTTTATAAAAAAATTTAAAAATCCAGGACCAGCAATCTCAATTTTTTCAATATACTCTGGTGAATTTTGTAATACTAACCCCCTTATTTTCTCAGCAATGTTTCTGGGAGAATCTTTTAGTTGAGAAGCCAAAAGCATTGCCACATTGGTTGCAACATCTCCAAACCTTTTCTCTCTAGGAGGCTCGATTTTTGTCTTTTCAGGAAAACTCACACCCAATCTTTCCAAGGTCTTTTGCAAAATATCTTTTATATATCCCATCACGCTCATAACTACTCCCTTTACTAAAAAAATGGACACTAGCTATGTGAGAGGTGTGCTATTTTTTCGTTAGTGTCAAGCCCAATAGCTTCCCATTTTTCTTTTCTATCTTTAAGTATCCTTTTAATTAGACCTGACAATACCCCTTTAGGACCAAATTCCCACCAGGTCCTAACACCACTGTCCCACTGTTTCTCAATTATCTGTGTAAAATATACAGGTGATATCATTTGTTTTTTCATAATCTCTTTAATTTTTTCACCATCTGTCTCTGGTGTTGCTGTGGCATTAAAAAATATCGGAAACCTGGAATTTTTCCAATGCACTTTATTCATAATCCAAGCCAATTCTTTAGCTGGTTCCGCCATAAGTGAAGAGTGAAACGCTCCTGAAACAGGCAGCACAACTGCCCTGGCCTTTTTCTTTTTCGCTATCTCAACTGCCATATCCACTGCTTCCTCATCCCCACTAACAACAAATTGCTGGGGGCTATTATAATTCGCAATACAAAGCACCTTATTAGTCTTATCTACTACCTCATTTACAATACCCTCCACATCTTTTTGGCCTAATTTTAAAATAGCTGCCATCTTTCCAGGTAGCGTTAGCCCTGCCTCATACATGAGCTTTCCCCTGAGGCTCACAAGCCTTAACCCATCTTTTAAAGACAAGACCCTGGATACAATAAGTGCAGGATATTCTCCTACACTGTGCCCAGCAAGACAAAATGGATGGGGATTTAGCTTCATCCATATGCTTATCCCCACAACACATAATGCAGGTTGCTGATATATGGTCTTCACCATATCTTCTGGTTCACCATCCCAAAATATCTCCCTTAAGGGATATCCTGAAATTTTTTCAGCAGTCTTCCAGATATCCATAATATCTTTATCAGATTCTGCTATGTCTCTACCCATCCCCTTTTCCTGAGAACCCTGACCAGGGAACAGAATACATAGCTTATGTTTAAACATAGCTTTCTCCCATTTTTTTTATAATGAGTTAAAAAAATGGCCTACTACTTAGGCACAAAAATTATCTCTGTGTTAGATTACATAGTCATATGTGGTTGCTAGGTCAACACACAAAGCAGACATGTGTCCAATTTTGAAAAGTGCAAAAGAAGAAAAATCTTTTCTTTCTGGATATTTCTCTTTTTAATCTCAGGTTTCAAAAATCCCTTCAAGTATTTGAAAGATACTGTGAAATCACTGGATGGGACGAAAGTGGAGTGCCCAAGGCTTGAAAAAGGCTGAAACGGAATGAATTAGAACACTTGTAGTTCATAAGACTTTACCATGTTACATGCAATTTTACCTTTTTTTTATCTTTATTTTTAAAAAAGATATAACCATTGGCCCTTCCAAAAAGGTAAATATCTTTAGTTAATTCTACATCTTTTTTGCAATATTTTATAATCTTTTCAATCTCGCCCATCTTCCACCATTTAAGGGCAAGCATGCCATTTGCACTCTTGCCTACATTCAACGTGGCAGAGGCAACATTGTCTAAAGATATCCTATATCCAAGGATCTTTTGAATCTCTAAAAGTAGATCCAATGTTGGAAGATTGGACACATTGTAAGGAGAATATGGATATAGCACTTTATAATCAAAACCCTTTATATTATAACCAATGATCAAATCAAGGGATTTAAGCTCTTTAAACAATTCATCAACATTGTGTTCCTCAAATATCATGTATTCATCCCTTTTGCTATTATATAACACAGCACAACTCACCCTCATTAGTGATGCATTTTTCCATCCCCCCACTTCTTGAGCTGATTTTTGTGTTTCAATATCCAAAACTCCAAAAGAAATATTGTTTTTTCTAATGATATTTGGGGATAAGTAACAATTGTGTTTTACCTTTTTATTTTTCAATAATTCTATATTGTTATCTAACATCTCAAGTATAAATATAGTACATTGTTTATCCAAAGGTCTATTACCTGAACCACACTTTGGAGAATGGATGCATCTAAAACAACCATGTTCACAATCGCATGAATAAATCACATCCTTTGCTATGTCAAACAAGAGATCTATTTTCTCATATGCCTGTTCTGATATACCAATTCCACCAGGTATTCCATCATAAATAAAGATTCCTGAACCACCCAACTCTTCACTATACACCAAGGATATTCCCCCAATATCATTTCTATCCAACAACACTATATAAGGCATAACTCCAATCAATAGGTGTTCAAGGCCATGGATCCCACCCATAAAATGTAAAAATTTTTGTTCTGCTGCCCTTTTTATTTCTTGAGGGATTTTGATCCAAAGGCCTTCAGTTTCAAATTCTAGAGGATCAATATCCAATTCATTAAAATTTATTAAAGATGAATCTCTAATTTTCCTCTTCTCAAAACCTAAAAAGCTCTCTTTTATTTTTAATCTCCCAAATCCAATTTCCAGATTTTTATATTGCTTTGATTTATATTTATTTAGTATAGTCGTGTTCTTCTGTGTGATCAACTTTGTATAATATTTTACATTAATCTCCTTGCACAAGACTATCCTTTCCTGAGTAGTTAAATCTTCTACCTTATAAGTCTTTGTGTTGTGTAAGTATATGGCACCTGGATAGGTCTCATGATATGCCCGATACAAATCAATCTCCCCAATCACATCCCCTTTTTCATCCTGTATCAGCAATGTATATGCTCCAGACCTTAAGTGAACTTTTCTATGTATCAGACTGTCTTTACAATAGATTTCTGATAACACAGGATCTTCTATAAGTTTGCCTTCAGTAACTAAGTTGCGCACAATCTCTATTTCCAGAGGCTTTTGCAATTCCTCTTTTTTCAAGGGTAAATCCTGGGCTGCACACATAAGGTGATTTTCCATTATTCGGATGTTTTGCGGATTTATAGCCACCTTTTCAGGGGGGAGTTTTAAAAACTTTTCAGGATGTTTTAAGATGTATTGATCTAGGTTATCCTCACCACCCATCAAGATAACGCCACTTTGCTGCATCTTTCTACCCACTCTACCAGCTCTCTGTCTTGTGGCTATCACAGATCCTGGATATCCAACTAATATACACAGATCCAATCCCCCAATGTTTATTCCTGCTTCCAAGGCACTTGTTGAGACAACTCCAATGGTCTTACCATTCATGAGTCTTTTCTCAATCTCTCTTCTCTGTTCAGGCAAAAGTCCAGCCCTATAAACACTTATTTTTTTGCCAATGGGGCCAAGTTGCTTTTTTGTCCACATTCCTATAAGTTCTGTTAATTTTCTGGAATTTGTATAAACTATTGTCTTGATATCTCTGAGAACTGCAGATTTTAACAAGATAAAAGCTGTCTTTGCTGGTCCATATAAAATAGGATTCATGAACAAAAATAGTTGCTTTCCCCTGGGACTTCCTGAATGCGAGATAACCACAGGTGATCTGCCTGTTAATCTTTCAAAGAGTTCTTTGGGATTTCCTATGGTTGCAGAACACGCAATAAACTTAGGATATGCACCATAAAAATTACAGATGCGGATAAGTCTTCTAAAAACCCATGCCATATGAGAGCCCATCACTCCCCTGTATGTGTGCACTTCATCCACAACTATGAATTTGAGGTTCATAAAAAAATCCTTCCAGAGCTCGTGATGGGGCAATATCCCAAAATGTAACATATCTGGGTTGGTAATAAGTATAGTAGGGGGGCTTTTTCTTATTCTTTGCCTAAGAGTAAGGGGGGTATCTCCATCATACACAAACGCAGAAGGTGGATCAAAATGTTCAAGCCCTGAATAAAAATTGGTTATCTCTTTTAGCTGATCCTGCGCAAGTGCCTTTAATGGAAAAAGATAAAGCGCTGTATCATTTTTGTTTTCCAAATAATTTTCTAACACAGCTATATTGTAAATTAGGGATTTTCCACTAGCTGTAGGTGTTGAGACAACTATGTCACTACCCTTTCTTATCTCTTCTATTGCCTCATATTGATGGCTGTATAATTTGTGTATGGAGTTTTTGATAAGTAATTTTTTAATAGGGGCATAAAAATCTAGCTTATCAACATAATTGGCTGATTTTTCAGGGAATTGCTCTTCATATACTATTTGATCTCTTAATTCTTTAGAATGTGTTAAGTCATGAAAAAATCTTTTGATCTTACTTATCTTGAACATAAATAGCAAAGAACATATCAACCAATGGAAATATTATATTTTTTCATTTTGTACTGAAGGAGACTTTTAGAGATACCAAGCATCTTTGCAGCCTTAACCTGAACAAAATTACTCTTAACCAGTGCCCGCCTAACTAAAGCTGCTTCTATCTTTTCTAGGGCCTCACTTAAATTTATATTGTCAGGAAGCATATCCACTGCACTTTTAAACTGCACTGATTCATCCTTTATCTCTTTGGGGAGATCACAAACATCAATTACTTCTGACTGTGTCAAAACCACAGCGCTTTCAATTATATTCTCCAGTTGTCTCACATTACCTGGCCAATGATAGGCAGACAACACCTTTAAGGCCTCAGGGGTAAACCCTTTTATATCTTTTTTATTTTGTTCACTATATTTTTTCAAAAAATACATTGCCAGAAGGGGAATGTCTTCCAGACGTTCTCTAAGTGGAGGAAGGGTAATGTTTACCACATTTAATCTATAATAAAGGTCTTCTCTAAACCTGCCTTCTTCCACCTCTTTTTTTAAATCTTTGTTAGTTGCAGCAATAACTCTAAAATCTGATTTAATGGTCTTAACCCCACCCACCCTTTCAAAGGCATGTTCTTGAATTACACGAAGTAGTTTAGGTTGCAACTCAAGGGGAAAATCTCCTATTTCATCTAAAAAAATAGTACCCTTATGCGCAAGTTCAAACTTCCCCCTTTTCTGAGCTACAGCTCCAGTAAATGACCCTTTTTCATGTCCAAATAATTCACTTTCTAATACCCCGGGATTTAATGCAGTACAATTAATTGCTATAAAAGGTTCGTCTTTTCTAGGAGACAAAAAATGGATTGCCTTCGCAACAAGTTCTTTTCCTGTGCCTGATTCTCCTGATATTAACACTGTTGCATTTGTTGGGGCCACCTTTTGAATAAGGGCCAAAACATCCCTAATTGCCTTGCTATTTCCGATAATCTTGTTCACTGAATGGGACTGTTTCAAGGAATCCATGAGAAGTTTATTTTTTCTATATGCCTCACTTATCTTTACTGCCTTGCTAACAGAAAGCAAAAGATCATCATTGGAAAAGGGCTTATTAATATAATCAAAGGCACCACATTTCATTGCCTCCACTGCACCATCTACAGAGCCATAGGCAGTCATAATTATAACTGGAATATTAGGATCTATTTCTCTCACCTTTTCAAGTAGTTCTTGACCACTCATACCTGGCATCTTAAAATCAGTAATTACCACATCTACTTCCGATTCTTTTATATAAGTGATGGCTGTTTCAGGATCCTGGATAGTGGTCACATCATAGCCTTCATCAGAAAGCAGCGCATCAAGAAGCAAAAGATAATTTTTTTCATCATCAACAACCAAAACATGTGGTGCAGACATATTACTTCTTTTCCCCCTTAAGTTTTAATATTACCATACCACCATTATCAGATGCTAAAGACATATCTATGCCGTGGCTTTTAAATATATTATAAGCTATGGGGAGGCCAAGTCCAGTGCCAAAATCCTTTGTAGTAAAAAATGGCTCAAGATATTTATCTATCATAGAATCCTCAAATCCAGGACCTGTGTCTTTTATTACTATAGTGTCATTGTCTTTGAAAAATATCTTTATCTCTCCACCTTCAGATACTGCCTCCAAGGCATTATTTATAATATTATAAAATCCCCTATATAACAAATCCTTATCCCCCAAAAAATCCAGTCTTTCAGGCAAGTTGACTTCTATTTTCACCCCTTTTTTCTTTCCCTCATGGGCCAAAAATCGAACACAATTGTTTATGATCTCACTTAGATTTACCTGCATCTGTTTTGGCTCTTTTGGCCTTGCATAATCTAAAAAATCATTGACTATACGTGAGAGTCTCTGTGATTCTTCAAATATTGCTCTAGCAAGTTTTGATATGGATGAGTTTTCAGATGCCAACTTTTTTGCAAGCATCTCTGATGTACTCTGAATAATGCCTAAAGGATTTTTGATCTCATGGGATATTGTTGCAACCATCCTTCCCATTGAGGCAAGTTTTTCATTTTGAAAAAGTACCCTCTCAAGCTCTTCCTTTTCCTTGATCCTTTCAATAAGCATCTTGTCAGCCCGCAAAATCACCAAATAAAGCAATACAAACAAAATTATAGATGATGAAAATACAACCAAAGTTATCAACAGCTGAAAATAATATATCCTTTTATAATCCTCAGTTATATCCTGATGAAATTCAATAAAGCCTATAATTTCACCAGCATTTTTTGGAAAAAGCTCCCGTTCGATCCTCAGAGGTGCCACTGTTTTTAAAATATAAGACCTTTTTCTTAACTTAAATGGCCACAACAAAACATCTGGATCCTTTATTACTTTATATAAAATACCCTTTTTCTTTACCTGATCTAGAGTAGACTTATCAATAGTTGAGCCAACTAATTCTTCATCTGTAGAATATGAAACATAGCCATTTAAGTCATAGATTTTAACCAATAATACCCCAAAACCATGAATAGTAGATCTCACCACAAGATCTAATCTTTCATACTGGACCTTATTCTTTAGTTCTACACGTCCAAATCCAAGTACTGTAGGCAGGGTAAATCTCTGATAAATTTGATGATTTAAATTTTCAGATAAAAGTTTTGCAAACCCCTGATCCTTTTTTAAGATTGTGTCTTTTGCATAGTTACTGATAACAACAGCCAAAAAAAGGCTTGAACCCATAATTAGAATCAGCGATGTCCAGGACAAAAATTTGGCTAATTGAAAGGGTCTTGCAGGATCAGGGGTAAGCCTTGGGCTTATCATAGTTTATCAATAGCCTTAATTATCTGATCCATTGCCTTCTCTAAGGTCTTTATATCAACTGCATAGGAGAACCTGATACATCTATCATCCCCAAAAACAACTCCAGGAACCAGGGCAACTGAGGCCTCATCAAGTAGATATTCACAAAACTTGGTTGAATTGTTTATTTTGTCTGTGTAAAGGGCATCTACCCTGGGAAATACATAAAAGGCCCCTGTTGGTATAGGGCATACAACCCCTTTGATCTCTTGAATCCTTTTTACAATGTAATCCTTTCTTTCTATAAATTTCTCTCTATTTTTTTCTAAAAAGCCCAAATCACCTGTCAAAGCCTTTAATGTGGCCATCTGTGCAATAGAACAAACATTGGATGTGGACTGTCCCTGGAGCTTTGAGAAATTTTTTATCACCTCTTCATGGGCAATTACATATCCCACACGCCAACCAGGTATTGCAAAACTCTTTGAAAGTCCATTTACAATTGCCACATTCTCAGGATATCTTACAAACCACTTGGATGCTGAAGTAGGTTTTGCTGGGGGATATACCAATTGATCATATATCTCGTCAGAAATTATAAATAAATCTTTGGAAATAGCCCACTTGCATATTTCATCGAATTGCTCTTGAGAATAGTGACACCCCGTTGGATTTGAAGGAGTATTTAAAATTAATATCTTGGTTTTTGAAGTGAGATATTTTTCTAGATCCTCCTTTGTCACAAAAAAATTGTTTTCTGCTTCAGTGGGAACAATTACTGGTTTTCCATCCGCAAGCAATACCATATCAGGATAGCTGAGCCAGCATGGAGCAGGGATTAATACTTCATCCTCAGGATCTAACAAGATCTGCATTAAATTATAAAGCCCTTGTTTACCTCCATTTGTAATTATTATATTTTGTCTCTTTGCATCAATTGAGTAAAATTTATTGTAATATCCACAGATTGCATCCAGAACCTCAGGAAGTCCAGCTGCTGGAGTATATTTTGTCATGACTTTATCTATGGCCTCCCTTGCCCCATTTAATACACTCTCGGGAGGAGCAAAATCTGGTTCCCCCACAGCAAGACTGATCACCTCTTTGCCCTGTGCCCTGAGCTCAGCTGCCTTTGCATTAATAGTCAAGGTTGCAGAAGGCTTAACTTTTTGAATTCTCTGTGAAAATTTTACCATTTTCCTCATTCCTTATTTCTCACCTTTTTAATTTTAGTTGAATTTTTATATAATGCCAGAAAGATACATAACTTTTGTATTGAATTTTTTTGACACATATGCAATCAAGATGTTTAACACATTTTAAAATACCTGTAAACACAGCATATAACCCAAATTTTCGATTTATCTAATTTAAGCCTGCAAGACCCCTACCTTTAGGTAGGGGAGGATGTCAAAAATAATGCAGTATTGAAGCATCTGTGACCCTATTTTAACACCATTAATTCTTGGATAAATGTATGGAAGCCAATAGATTAATCTTTCCCTCTGGATTAAAACAACCTTTAAATGGATTTAAATTTTCTGTGGATTCTATATTTTTATCCTGCTTTGTATCTGTCAAAAATAAAGACAAAATTATGGATTTAGGCTGTGGATGTGGAGTAATCTCTTTTGGTATTTTACTTAAAAATAAAGACAAAGATATTAAGATATGGGGTGTTGATTCAGATAAAGAAATGATTAGATGTGCACAGATAAATGCAAATCAACTTAAATTAAATGATTCTTTTCATCCTATGTTATTAGATTTAAGAGAGATAAAAAAATGCAATACATTTGGTGCTGAAGAATTCTCAATAGTAGTTATGAACCCTCCTTATAGAAATACAGAATCTGGAAGGCTGTCTCCAATAATAGAAAAAAATATGGCACGATTTGAACAACAAGCTACTTTAGAAGATTTTATATCTATTGCCACCTACTTACTTAAAAATAAAGGGAAATTATATATTGTTTACCTTTCTGAACGAATAAATTATTTATTTTCACTTTTAAAAACTTACAATT
>JAMOPG010000001.1 GCA_027064715.1 Desulfobacterales bacterium | reverse complement strand
TAGACTTAGTTACAGAAATCGATGTCAAAGTAGAAGAACAGTTAAAAGATAGGCTTTTTTCTATTTATAAAGGTGAATTTTTGGCAGAAGAATCCACAGGAATTAGAGAGTTGGGGGATGAACCCAATTGGATAATTGATCCCCTTGATGGAACCACAAATTATGCCCATGGCATCCCTATGGTAGCCACTTCTGTTGCACTGGCAATTGAGAAAAAGATAGTTTTAGGCATAATAAATATCCCAATATTGGATGAATGTTTTTATGCCTTATGCGATCATGGTGCTTTTTTGAATAACAAAAGGATAAAGGTCTCTCAAGAGGCAAGTTTAAAAAATAGTTTAATTGCAACTGGTTTTCCATATAATATCAGGGAAAAAATAGATGAAGTCCTACCTTTAATAAAGCAAGTACTTATACATTCACAGGGACTTAGGAGAATGGGGGCTGCAGCAATAGACCTTGCCTATGTTGCCTGTGGTAGGTTTGATGGTTTTTTTGAGCAAAATCTAAAGCCATGGGATGTTGCAGCTGGATGGTTAATTGTGAAAGAAGCAGGTGGAATTGTTACCCAGTACAATGCATCAAAATTTCACTTATATTCCCCTAACATCCTTGCCACAAATGGAAAGATCCATTCAAAACTTTCGCAACTACTACTTGCTGCAAAGAATTTAACTTAATTTTTGTGTAATTATTGTTCCATATTGGTTTAGGAGGCATTATATGAACGGTTTAGATGCAATCTTTGCTCCATCGTCTATTGCTGTTATTGGAGCATCAACAACGCCAGGAAAGGTGGGGCACGATATATTTTTGAATATCTTGAGGGGTGGATTTAAAGGGGTAATTTATCCTGTAAATCCTCGGGCCAGGGCTGTGGCAAGTGTGAAGGCTTATCAATCTATTTTAGATATCCCAGATGAGGTGGATCTCTCCTTTATTATTCTGCCTCCAAAACTTGCCCTAAACGCAGTGAAGGAGTCCATTGAAAAAGGGGCCAAAGGTATTGTAATTGTGTCTGCTGGATTTAGAGAAGTAGGGGGAGAAGGTGCAGAGATAGAGGATAAGATAGCCAAAATCTGTAAAGAGGCAAAGGTGAGACTGGTTGGCCCTAACTGTTTAGGGGTGATAAATCCTATCCAAGATGTGCAATTAAATGCAAGTTTTGCCAGGCGAATGCCGGCTCCTGGTAAGGTATCTTTTATTTCGCAAAGTGGTGCCCTTTGTACTGCTGTGTTGGATTTTGCTGCAGATCGGGATTTTGGTTTTTCCAAGTTTATTTCTATAGGAAATAAGGCAGATGTGGATGAAGTGGATCTTTTGGAATATTTGTGGAGGGATCCCTATACTGAAGTAATTATGATTTATTTAGAAGAACTTAAAAGGGTGCGGGAATTTATTGAAACTGCAAAAAAAGTAACTTCTGGTACCAGACCAAAACCTGTATTGGTGATTAAGTCTGGAAGAACTGCAGCAGGTGCAAAGGCAGCTGCGTCACACACAGGTGCAATAGCAGGATCTGATGCAGTTTACAGTGCAATCTTTGAACAAACAGGAATAATCAGGGCTGAGACCATAAATGACTTATTCGATTATGCCACTGGATTTACCTTTAAAAGCGAAACGCCATTGGGAAAAATGAAGACAAAAATACCTACTGGAAATAAAGTTGTTATTGTGACAAATGCAGGTGGTCCAGGCATAGTTGCCACAGATGTCACTGTATCTACAGGATTAGAACTAGCCAAGTTAAGAGATGAAACAAAGGAAAAATTAAGAAGATATCTCCCTCCTACAGCAAATATAGAAAATCCAGTGGATGTCATTGGAGATGCAACCTCAGATAGATATGAAAATGCTTTAAGAGCCGTTATTGCTGATCCCAATGTGAATGGAGTACTGGTTATCTTAACTCCTCAATCCATGACTGATGCAAGGGCTACTGCAGAGGCGATTGTAAGGGTAGCAACTACAACAAACAAACCAATAGTTTCCTGTTTTATGGGAGTTGTTGATGTATCTGCAGGGGTTAAGTATCTTCAGGAACATGGATATCCAGTGTTTAGCTTTCCTGAAAATGCAGCCAAGACCTTAGCAGCCCTGTATAAATATAACAGTTGGTTGCATAGGGAGACATATCCTGAAATAGAGGTTGAATTTGATAAGAAAAAGGCAGATGAGGTTATAAAAAGATATATAAGTGAAGGTATCAGCAGGCTTGGGGAGCTTGAGTGTTCTGAGGTTCTTTCTTGTTATGGCTTTAAGACCTTGCCCATGGCACTTGCAACTTCTGCATCTGAAGCAGTATCCATAGCCAAAGAAATTGGCCTTCCTGTTGTTATGAAAATAGTATCACCAGATATTTTGCACAAATCAGAAGCTAAAGGGGTGATGGTGAATCTCACAACTGAAGATGATGTAAAAATGGCCTATGATACTATAATAGAGAATGCCAAAAAATATAAAAAAGATGCCCATATCAAAGGTGTGTTAGTCCAAAAAATGGCAGAAAAGGGTGTGGAATGTATTATTGGTGCAACTCGCTACCCAAGGTTTGGTCCTTTAATCATGTTTGGTTTTGGTGGGATATTTGTTGAGGTATTTAAAGATGTATCATTCAGGATTGCTCCAATAACAAGGGGTGATGCAAGACGAATGGTTGAGGGGATTAAGGCATATAAGTTGTTAACAGGATTTCGTGGAGATAGTAAAAAGGATATATCATCTGTTGAAAGGCTATTAATAGCAACATCTCACCTTATAACCAACCATAAAGAAATCAAAGAGATGGATATAAATCCTCTTTTGGTTCATGATCAAGGCAAAGGTGCAACCGTTGCTGATGCAAGGATAATACTAGCCACATAAAATTTTTTAACAGGGAAAAACACAGTTGTGTTTTTCCCTGTTTTTTTAGTTATTTCAACTTGATATGGTTGTCTTGAGCAGCCTCTTTTACATGTTCAACTATAATCTTTACAACTTTTTGATTTTCCCCAAGTCCTTCTAACACAGGGTAAACATGAATTTTATTTTTCTCTAATATGGATTTCCATGAAGACTCTTCATCCCCTGCCATGTCATTATTTGCGTGATCTCCAGCAACTAGCATAAGTGGTTTTAGAACTACTTTTTTTGTCTTTGTGTGTTTCAGGCCTTCTAATACATTTTCAAAAGAGGGATATCCTTCTACAGTCCCTATAAATATTTTTGTTGTTTTATACATTTTTCGCATAACATCTTGTAGTTGTACATATATCCCAGTTGAAAAAAATTCATTTCCGTGTCCCATATAGACCAGGGCTGCCCTTTTTTGTTTTGCTAGCTCAACATCCTTTTTTAATGCCTTGGCCAGAGCTACAATATCTTCCTTATAATCCCGTTGATCTCCCCACTGGCCTGTTAGAGGTCTTCCCACAACTAGTTTGTTAAAAGGTCTATATTTCGCCTTAATGGTTTTTATTGAATTGAGTCCATTTATATATGCAAGAAGATCCATAAATTCTTCCCCAGCATAAAAATGGGTTGACTGCACTATGATATTTTTAAAGCCCTCATCCTGGAGGTCAGCAATTGTGGCAAGGGGACCTTTTATTGAAAATAGTTGTTTTGGAATATCTTTTCTGCTCGTCCATTTGGGATCAGATTTCCTTTCATGCCAGATCTTTCTAATTATATTAGACGTAAAAGCAAGTCTTACCTCTGTGTTTGGAAACTCCTTTTGAATGGCATCTGTGACATTTAATATGGATTTTAGTGCCTTTGGATAAGTTGTCCCAAAGGAAGCAACCACAATTGCTGTTTTTGAATTTTTAGATTTGTTATGTTCCATGGCAAAAACCCCATTTGTAACTAAAAATAAACTCAATATAACTACTAAAGTAAAAAACCTAGTTCTAAACATTGCGTCTACCTCCTTATGTAATTAATTTTTAAAAATAAAAAACCCTTCAACTGCGGATATCATCAGTTGAAGGGTTGCACCCGAATCTTACTTCACCCTTTTTCTTCTATCTGTCCTCAGCAGATATAGAACTTCAGTGGCAGGTCTTCTGACTTCAGGATCATCCTACTTGCACCGTTGAATATCCCTTTTTCTCAGAAAATCCAACAAGGCTCACCCTCTCAATATTCAACTGGGCAGGCCTTGTTGAATAGGGTTCCCTTTTGGGATATTCAACAGGTCAAGGCCCTGTTAAATAACCTTTTTTTATCAGGATATTCAACAGAGCAAGCTGCGCCTTCCCCTGGTTTTTTAACCAGAGTGGCATTTTGCAGCTTTCGTCCCCTGTCACAGCGGTCGGGACCGTGCCAGATTTTCACTGGCTTCCCTTTTAAGCCCTAATTGAGCACCACTTAGTGAGTGCTTTATATAAAATTTAAATTTGATGTCAATACCTTTTGTGGGTTGTTTTTTCTTTTTAAGTTTTTTAAACTTTATTAAAAGAGGTTTTTATATAAAAAAAGAGTGTTAAGGTATTTTAAAAGGGGATGTTGACAAAAAAATTTAAGGTGTAATAATTTATACAAAATGATTAAAGATTTTAGAAAATTAGTCGATATTGGTGTATATAAATGAGGATAACTTGTGGAGATTAACAGGGAAATTTTAATTGAAGAGGAGGGAAGAAAATATGCCTCTTAAAAAGGTGACTGGTAAAACCAATCAGCGTGCATCAACTGCCCCATCAACATCCAAAATAGCAGAAGAGAAGAGAAAAAGGGCAAGGACCCTGGCCAAGCAACAACAGGCAGCTGAAAGGATTGCTGCTGCTTCTACTGAGCTTGCAAGTGGGCTTACAGAAGCAATAGGCTCTATTGATGAGATGGCAAAGGCAATGGAGCAAATAACAGCAGGAGCTGAACAGGCAAGCGGTGCCTCCCAAGAGTTGGTCTCTTCTTTTAATCAATTATTAAAGATGGCCAAGGAACAAGCTGATATTGCACTTCAGTCAAAAGAGATAGG